>SIAW01000034.1 GCA_009695465.1 Pedosphaera sp. | reverse complement strand
CAGCACCGCCGTGCGCAGCACCGTAATCGCGGGCGGCGATGGAGTACCACTTGTACGCCAACATCAGGAACTGCCGTTCCTTGTGATGATCGCCCTTGGCTGTCTTGGCCATCGCCTCCAAATCTTTGGCCAAACCGAACTGCGCCGTGGCATTCCCGTCACTGGCCTGCGTCACCAGCGCCTGCAAGGTCAGCAGATTCGACAGGTCAGCGCGGCTAGTCTGCAAATAGAACGTGCCGCCCGTGGCGATGAGGACGCACAGCGCCGTGATGATGAGCGTCGCCTTGGTGAACACAGGCGCGTGCGCCTCGGCGTGCGCGGGGGCCTCGGCTTCGGCGGGTTTTTTGACTTCTTCGGCCATGACAGACTATTCAACAATCTATCGGCAATTTCCATCCAAACTTTAGCGCCTCACATTCGCGAAGCTGTTGCCTTCGCCGATGGGCTTGGGTAAAGTCCGCGCATGAAATCCATTTTCACCGGCGCAATCCTGCTGTTGCTCGCGGCCAGTCGCGCCGATGCTGCAGCCGCCGCCGCGACTCCCAATCCATTGAACGTCCACATCGGCATCATCCGCGCTGTGGATGCCGAGGGCAAAGGCAATGAGAAGGCGCGCGCCGCGTGGCTGACTTTGGTGAAGTCTGATCTGAGCGCCCTGCCCTCGTTGTTGTCGGGGATGGACGGCGCCAATGAACTTGCCGCCAATTGGCTGCGCGCCGCGGTGGATGCCATCACCGAGCGCGAACTCAAAGCGGGCGCCAAATTGCCCGTCTTTGCGCTGGAAGTCTTTCTCATGGACACGAAGCACGAGGCCCGCGCACGGCGCTTGGCCTTTGAGTTGATCCAACGCGCGGACGCTGCCAAGGCCGAGTCGCTCATCGCCGGAATGATTGATGATCCGAGTGTGGAGTTGCGGCGCGATGCGGTGCAGCGACTGCTCGACATCGCCGCCGCCCATGACAAGGCCAAACGCGCTGCCGAGGCCGGCAAGGTGTTTGAAACCGCCCTCACTGCCGCGCGGGACTTGGATCAGATCGACACCGCCGCGCTCAAGCTGCGTCAATTGGGCAAGCCAGTGGATCTGCCGCGACACTTTGGTTTTCTCACGCACTGGAAAGTGGCCGGCCCCTTCGACAACACTGCGCGCAAAGGGTTTGCCGCCGTCTTCCCGCCAGAACAGAAAATCCAGCTCGACGCCAAATATCCGGGCAAGGCCGGCGAGATGGGCTGGGTGGATTTGGTGGCCGGCGACGAGTACGGCAAGGTGAACGTCAACGACGCCTTTGGGCCGGTCAAAGAAGCCACGGCCTACGCCTACTCCGAGTTTCAATCCGACAAAGCCCGTCCGTGCGAACTGCGGTTGGCCTGCAAGAACGCCTGGAAAATCTGGCTCAACGGCAAGCTGATCTTTGGCCACGACGAATACCATCGCGGCACGCGCATCGATCATTACCGGCTCAATGCGGAGCTGCTGGCCGGGCGCAACACGATCCTCGTCAAGCTCTGCCAGAACGAGCAGAAGGAGACTTGGACCGTCGAATGGGAATTCCAACTGCGAGTGTGCGACGCCACCGGCACCGCCATCCTCGCGACGAACCGCCCCCCCACGCCCGCACCAAAAGCGACGGTGCGCAAACCGGAAGTCAAACCATGAAACCACTGATCCTCACACTCACTCTCGCGTTCGCCCAAACGCTCTGCGCGGCAGACTGGCCGCAGTTCCGCGGGCCCAACGGGGACGGCATCGCCAACGACGCCAATCTGCCCATCACGCTCGCGCCAGAAAATGTCGCGTGGAAAATCGCGCTGCCGGGCCGCGGTCTTTCCTGTCCCATCGTGGTGAGCGGCCGGGTGATTGTCACCTGCTCCAGCGGCCCGCGACAGGAGCGCCTGCATGTGGTGTGCCTCAACGCCGCCGACGGCTCGGTGCGGTGGCAGCGCCAGTTTTGGGCCACCGGCCGCACGATGTGCCACGACAAAACCAGCGTGGCGGCGTCCACGCCGGTCAGCGACGGCAAGCGCGTGGTCGCGCTCTTCTCCTCCAACGACACGGTCTGTCTGGATTTGGAGGGCAACTTGATTTGGCTGCGCGGCCTCACGCGCGATTATCCCAACGTAAGCAACAGTCTGGGCATGGCCGCCTCGCCGGTGTGGGTGGATAACACCGTGGTGGCGCAGGTGGAGAACGACAGCGAGAGTTACTGCGTGGGACTCGATCCCGAGACGGGGCGCAACCGTTGGCGGCTCAACCGGCCCATCGGCGCCAACTGGACTTCGCCCGTGGTGATGCGCGATGGCCCGCGCACGTTGGTGGGATTGCAATCCAAAGCGGGCGTTGACGCCATTGAACCGGCGACGGGCAAGACGGTGTGGAGTTACACCGACGGCGCGGCCACCATTCCCAGCAGCGTGAGCGATGGCGAGACGATCTACATTCCTTCCAACGGCATCACGGCATTGCGACCCAGCGCAGGCGGCCAGCCCTCGCAACTCTGGCGCAATCCGCAACTGGGGCCGGCCACCGCCAGTCCCATTGCGTTGGGCAATCGCCTCTTCACCCTCAACGCTGCGGGCGTGCTCAACTGCGCCAACACGGTGGACGGCGCGCGACTGTGGCAGTTGCGCCTCAAAGGCCCCTTCAGCAGCACGCCGGTGGCGGCGGGCAAACACCTTTATTGCTTCGGCGAAAAAGGCCACGTGCAAGTGGTGGACACCACCGCGCCGGAAGGCAAAGTGGTTGGCGAATTGAATCTGGCCGAGATGATCCTCGCGACGCCCGCCGTGGCGGACGGCGCAATCTACGCGCGCAGCAACGTGCATCTCTGGAAGATTTCCAAACGCTAAAATCTGGACGGAGATCGCTGGGCGCACGTTAAAGCGCAGGCTTGGCGCGGGGCGTCCCCTTTGCTAACGTGCCGTCGGTGAATTTGGGGAGGCTGCCATTTCTGTTGCTGCTCGTGATGCTCGCGACGGCAGCTTGCTCCGATCAACTCGCGCCCAACGCCCCGCCCATGGGCGCAGATAAAAAGGAGCTGACCCAAAAAGCACTGCGCATCCTCAAGACCGATCCCGCCGGTGCTGCGGCGCTGTTCACCCAGGCGGCCACCGACGGCGAGCATGTGGTCGAACGATTGCAGACCGGCATCAACATCGCCTATCGCCACGGAGTTTCGCTAGGCTCGTTGATCATCGCCAATCGCAGTTTGGACATCGAACGCCTGCAGCCGGGCATGCGGCTGGTCATCCCCGGTTATCCCGCCGCGCAATTCAATCTGGCCGCCATGCACGAGCGCGGCATGGGCGGTTTGAAAAAAGATCTGTCCATCGCAGCCAAGTGGTATCGCAAGTCCGCCGAGCAAGGGTTCACCAAGTCCGAATTCATGCTGGGCAGTCTGCACCAAAACGGACAGGGCGGCCAGAAACGCGACGGCACACTGGCGCTGGAATGGTACGAACTTGCCGCGCGCAAAGGCATGGTGGATGCGCTCTACAATCTGGGCACGATGCGGCTGCAAGGCGGGTTGGTGGAGCGCGATTTGGTGCAGGCGCACAAGTGGTACGCGTTGGCAGCAAAGTGCAGCGGCGAGAACGTGCGCAACGACAAGGAGTCGCAGTCCTACGATGAACTGTCCAATGGCAACCTGGATCCCGCGATCAAGGCCGAGGCCAATCGCCGCGCCGTTCAGCGCACGCATCCGGACAAGGCCAAAGCTGAGGATCCAGAAATCAGCGAGCTTGTCGCGGGCAATTCCAGCCTGAAGGACGAGGCGAAGCGGTTGTATGTGCAGTTGCGCACGGACAAATTGGTGCGCACCAAAGCCGATGAGGACGCCAAAGGCTCGCCCGCTGCGGCCAAGAAAGGCGTGGAGCGGTTGATGAATGCGAAGGAGAAATCCGAAGCGGAACGGCTGGCCGCCGCTTACGAGTTCAATCGCGACACCTCCGAGAGGTAGCCACGGGTTGCGGATTGCCAGACGGCGCGCGCGCGTTACACTCTGCGGCGTGATCTCCTTGTTTTCCCAATTCCGTCGCGCGTTGAGTTTGCCCGTGAAACAGCTTCTCTATCTCGCGCCCCTGTTGCTGGCCGGTTGTGTCAGTCCCGAAGGTGCCGCGCCGGTTGATGGTTGGATCATGCTTTTCAACGGCAAAGATCTGACGGGCTGGCAGGAGACGGATTTCGCCGGGCGCGGCCGGGTGACGGCGCAGAACGGGGAGATGAAGCTGGACGGCGGCCTCATCCTCACTGGGGTGAATTACACCAACACCGCCAAGCTGCCCAAGACCAATTACGAGATCGAGTACGAGGCGAAGAAAACGGGCGGCTCGGATTTTTTTGGTTGCCTCACATTTCCCGTGGGCACCACGCACGCGTCGTTCGTCAACGGCGGCTGGGGCGGCGCGGTGACGGGCATCTCCAGTTTGAATGAAGCCGATGCCTCCGAGAACGACACCACCAAGTTCATCAAGTACGAGGACAATCGCTGGTACAAATTCCGCGTGCGCGTCACACCCAAAACCCTCCGCGTGTGGATGGATGACAAGCCCGAGCCGCTCATCGAATCGGACATCACCGACAAGCGCGTGACGGTGCGGCCGGGCGAGATCGAGCTTTCCAAGCCGCTGGGTTTTGCCACCTACCAAACGTCCGGCGTGCTGCGCAACATCCGCCTGCGCGCGGTGCCAGCGGAAAAACCCACTCCCGCGCCGCCCGCAAAGTGAGCGGCACGCTTACGCCTCTTTGCCGGCGACGCCGTTGAGATAGGCGAAGATCAAGTCGGGCAACTCACGACTGTAACCGCCTTCCAGCACGTTGAGCAGCGGCAGATTCAGTTTGCGAAGCTGGCTGCCCATCCAATGGAAGTCGCCCACTTCGAGCCGTTGCTGGCACAGCGGATCCTGCTTATACGCGTCGAACCCCGCCGACACGGCCACTAAGTCCGGGCCGAACTGTTTGAGATCGGCCAGCGCCTGCGCGGCGCGTTTGCGCCAATCCTCGCGCGGCGACTCGGGCGGCACGGGATAGTTGTGGCAGTTGTCCACGCTGCGCGTGCCGGTGCCCGGATACGCCGGATGTTGGTGGATGGAAAAGAAGGCGCAGCCATCCTGCCCGCGCAGGATCGCCTCGGTGCCGTTGCCGTGATGCACGTCGAAATCAAACACGGCCACTTTTTTGACACCCGCTGCGCGCGCTGCCAGCACCGCGACGGCGATGCTGTTGAGAAAGCAGAAGCCCATGGCGCGGTCAGTCGTGGCGTGATGGCCGGGCGGCCGCAGCAGGCTGAAATTGGGTTGCCCTTCGCGCGCCAGTTGCAACGCGCGCAGCGCGCCCCCCACGGCGCGGCGCGCGTGCGCGTCAATGTCCGGATAGTCGGGCGTATCGCCGTCAAACGGCCCGGGCGGATCGGCGACGCGATGCAGGTGCGCCAACGCATGCACGCGCAACAGCGGCTCATCGTCCACGAGCAACGGTTGTTGCCACGTGATTTTCAGATCGGTCTGCGCACGCAGTCGAGCCAGCGTGGCGGCGACGCGCTGCGGACGTTCAGCATGTCCGGGTTGATGATAGGCCAAGCAACGCTCGTCGGTGATGACATTCATGCGGCGGACACGATTGTGCGACGGCGCGCGCAGGCTGGCAATCCTTCGACGTTGCCAAAGCGCCGGTCGGCCCCTATCCTCCGCGCCTTGGGCATGCCGGATTACAAAGTCCAATTCGACGTCTTCGAAGGCCCGCTGGATCTACTCCTTTACTTGGTGAAAAAGGAGGAGGTGGACATTTACGAGGTCAACCTCACAAAGATCGCGCGCGAGTTCATCGAGTACGTGGAGTTGATGCGCGAATTCGATCTGGAAGTGGCTGGCGAATTTTTGGTGATGGCCAGCACGCTGGTGTACATCAAGAGCCGCGAGTTGCTGCCGGTGGATCAGCAGGCGGTGGACGACACCGATGAGGAAGGCGAAGACCCGCGCTGGGAACTCATCCGCAAGCTCGTCGAGTACAAGAAATTCAAGGACGCCGCCGAACGGCTGGAGACCATCGAACGCGCGCAGGAAAATATTTACCCGCGCCTGCCCGTCGCCCCGACACTGGACAACACCACGCCCGCGCCGCGCACGACGGCCAGTCTCTTCGATCTCATCGGTGCGGTGAACGAGGTGCTGCGCCGGTTCCAACTGCGCGAGACCCAGGAGATTTTCGCCGAGCAATGGACCGTGGGCGGGAAGATCACCGACATCCGCACGCGGCTGGCAACGGCGTCCACGCTGAAATTTTACGAGCTGTTCGCCGATGCGAGCAGCCGACAGGAAGTCGTCGCCACGTTCCTGGCCATTCTGGAATTGGTGCGACTGCGCCAACTCGATCTCGTGCAGGAAGAGGACTTCGCCGAGATCGTCCTGTGCCGCAGCGCGGAATTCGGCGATGGCGGCAATGAAACCGGCGTCGCGCCCGCCACCGTCATGGACATGGAGTAAGCAGAGGATGGAACTCAAACACGTTCTGGAAGCCATTTTGTTCTCGGCGCAAAAGCCGATGACCCCAGCCGAATTGCAGTCGTTGCTGGCCACGGCCGGCGAGGGCGACGCCAATCCTTTCAGCGGCGCCAAGGCGCGTGACATCGCCCCCGCGCTGGAAATTCTGGCCGCCGAACACGAAGCCGCCGCGCGCACGTACCGGTTGATCTGCGTGGCGGGCGCGTGGCAGTTCGCCAGTCAACCGGAGTTCGCGCTGTGGATCCGCACGTTGGTGGGACAGAAACACCGGCCCTCGCGCCTCTCCAAACCCGGACTGGAAACACTGGCCATCATCGCCTATCGCCAGCCGCTCACGCGCGCGGAGATCGAGGAAATCCGCGGCGTGTCCATTGATGGCGTCATGCAGACTTTGATGGAACGCGAATTGGTGGAGGCCGTGGGCCGCGCCGAGGCACCGGGCCGTCCGCCCACCTACGGCACCACGAAATTGTTCCTCGAATATTTCGGCCTGCGCGCCTTGGAAGATTTGCCCGACGCCAGCGAACTGCGTCGCATCCCGGTGGAAAAACCCAAAGCCCCCATCACCACCGGCCCCGACACCACCACCGAAGCGCACGCGCAGGTGACGCTGGAAGAGGTCATCCCGCACAGCGCACACGCCGAGGCGGCAACAGTTCAAACACCCGCGCCGCAGACGCCATGACCATCACTGAGCATCGTCAGGCCATCGACAAGCTCGACGCGCAGATCGTGCAGTTGCTCAACCAACGCACTCGTCACGTGCTGGAAATCGGCCGGCAAAAGATCGCCGCTGGCGAAGAGATTTACGCGCCGCACCGCGAAAGCACGTTGCTGCGCCGCATCCGCCAACTCAACAGCGACGGCCCCATCACCGACGAATCGCTCGTCGCCATTTACCGCGAGGTGATGTCCAGCGCGCTCTCGTTGCAGAAGCTGATGACGATCGCTTATCTCGGGCCGGAGACCACCTTCACGCATCAGGCGGCCATCCAGCGCTTTGGTCACAGCCTGATTTATTCGCCGCAGAAAACCATCGCCGACGTGTTCGCCGAGGTTTCCAAGGATCGCGCCGCCTACGGCGTGGTGCCCGTGGAGAATTCCACCGAAGGCGTCGTCTCGCACACGCTGGACATGTTCATGGACAGCGACCTCAAAATCGTCGCGCAGATCCTGTTGCCCATCGAACACTGCCTCGTCAGCAAGTGCAGCCTTGCCGCCATCAAGAAACTTTACTCGCATCCGCAGGCTTACGCCCAATGCCGCGGTTGGCTCCGCGAACATCTGCCCGGCGCAGAGTTCATCGAAAGCTCCTCCACCACGCGCGCCGCCATGATGGCCGCGCAGGAAAAGCGCGCCGCCGCCATCTCCAGCGCGCTGGCCGCCGAGGCCCACAAGCTGCGCATCTTGGAGACGGGCATTCAGGACAACGCCGACAACACCACGCGGTTCCTCGTGCTGGGCCGCAAGTGCAGCCCCACCACCGGCCGCGACCGCACCAGCGTCATGTTCAGCCTCGCCGACAAAGTGGGCGCGTTGCACGACGTGCTGCGCCCGCTGCGCCAGCATCGCCTCAACATGACCAAGATTGAGTCGCGCCCCAGCCGCCGCAAGGCGTGGGAATATTGTTTCTTCGTGGACATCGAAGGCCACGCCGAGGATCCCAAAGTGGCGCGCGCACTGCACAAGCTGGGTGAGCGCTGCGCGTTTCTGAAGGTGCTCGGCTCCTATCCGTATGGCGACTAAACACCGGGCTCTGCTGACGCTGGCGCGGCGCGTGTTCGACATCGAACTGGCCGGCCTGCGCGCGGTGCGTGCGCGGTTGGACGACAATTTTATCCACGCCGTGCTGGCGTTGGAGGAGACCTACGTGCGCCGCGGCAAACTCGTCGTCGTGGGCATCGGCAAGAGTGGCAACATCGGCCGCAAGATTGCCGCCACGTTTAACAGCACCGGTGCGACGGCAGTCCTGCTCGATGCGCTCGACGCGATGCACGGCGACATCGGCCTGCTCGACGACGGCGACGCCGTGCTCGCGCTGAGCTATTCGGGCGAGTCGGAGGAGCTGCTGGCCCTCATCACCGCGCTCAAGCAATTCTCCGTGCGCATCATCGCCTTCACCGGCGCCCCGCGATCCTCGCTGGCCCGGCTCAGCGACATCGTGGTGGACGCCCGCGTGCCGCGCGAGGCCTGCCCGTTCAACCTCGCCCCCACCGCCAGCACCACGGCGATGCTCGCGCTGGGCGACGCGTTGGCCATGGCGTTGCTGCACCGGCGCGGGTTCAAAGAAAAAGATTTTGCGCGCTACCACCCCTCCGGCTCCATCGGCCGCAGTCTCTCCCTGCGCGCGGGCGATCTGATGCGCCGTGGCAATCGCGTGGCCATCGTGCCGCAGTCGCTGGGCGTGCAGGAGGCGTTGCTGCAGATGACGAGCGCCAAATCCGGCAGCGTCTGCGTGGTGGATCGGAACGGCCGGCTGGCCGGCGTGTTCACCGACGGCGATCTGCGACGGCAGATGGCGCACGGCGAGGATGTCCTGCGCTTGCCGCTCGCCAAAGTGATGACGCGCCATCCCATCACGGTGCGCGAGGATGCGCTGGCGTTGGAGGTGCTGAAGATTTTCCGCGAGCACAAGATTGATGATCTCATCGTGCTCAACGCGCGACGCCAGCCGGTGGGCCTGATTGATTCGCAGGATTTGCCCAAGCTCAAGCTGACTTGACCGACCCATTGCGCCGCTGTCGCGCCGGTGCTACGTTGCCGCCAATGAGAACGCCCCGCGCATTCCCGCTCCTGCTGCTGGCCGCGGCTCTGTGCGCGCCCGCTCTTTGCGCGCAGCAACAGAATCTATCCATGGTCGTGCGCCCGTTCGTTCATCCTGATGGTCACACGATTGATCTTTCGCTCGCGGCCAATTGGGGATTTGCGCAAGGCGCGCCGATGCCATTCAACAGCGCTGGCCGGATCAACACACAGTTCCAGACTTGGAACGGCGTCCCGCTCGTGGTCGGCAGCACCAGCAGCAGCACGCGCCAGTTCCAGCGGCAATCCGTGCCGTTCGTCGGGCGCACGCCGTTTGTCGGCGGGCTTTTCCGCAATCAATGGCAGGCCACGCAGACCCGGCAAAGCGACTTCACCTTCCGCGCCACGCTCGTGGATCCTGCAGGCAATCCGCTGCACGCGCCGGGCACGCAGCCCTTCGAGCGGCTGCCCGCGCCGCCGATGGTGGGCTTCGTCAAGTGACGCAAGCAACGGCAGCTTGACCGCGCCCGCCGCCAGCCGTACAAGGCGGGAACGCAACTTATGAAAACACCCGTCCGTCCGTTGCTCGGTCTATTGCTGCTCGCTGGCGGCCTGTGCGCCCAGCCGCAGCCAAATGCCCCCATGCAAAGTCAGGAATCTTTTTCCAAAACCCTCCAGCAAAAATTGTCCATCCGTTACCTCCTTTATCTGCCGGAGGATTACGCGAAGAAAGCCGACCAGAAATTTCCGCTGATGCTTTTCCTGCACGGCGCGGGCGAGCGCGGCAACAATCTGGATTTGGTTGCCAAGCATGGTCCGCCCAAGATCATCAAGGCGGGCAAACACATGCCCTTCATCGTCGTCTCGCCGCAATGCCCCGTCGGCCAGCGTTGGGACAGCGCCGTGTTGCTGGCGTTGCTGGATGATCTCGCCGCGCGGCTGCGCGTGGATCAGCAGCGCGTTTATCTCACCGGCCTTTCGATGGGCGGTTACGGCACGTGGAGTTTGGGCGTCGAACACTGCGAACGTTTTGCGGCCATCGCGCCCATCTGCGGCGGCGGCGAGTTCATCAAGGTTTACGTGGCCGCCAACGCCAAAGGGCCCGCGCTGCAAAGCTTGGGCGTGTGGGCGTTCCACGGCGCAAAAGACACGGCGGTGGTCCTCGGCGAATCCGAGCGCATGGTGGAAGCGCTCAAGAAATTTGGCCACAAAGACACGCAGCTTTTGATCTATCCCAACGCCGGTCACGATTCGTGGACGGCCACGTACGACAACCCCAAGCTCTACGAGTGGTTCCTGCAACATCAGCGCAAGTGATCCCAGCGATCCGCGCAGGCACCGCGCCGCGTGAATGATCCACGCCGTAAATTGATCCGCCGTTCCCTGCTGCTGGGCGCGCTCGTCGCCAGCGCAGGCGGTGCGTGGGCGACGTTCTCCTCCTCTTGGACCGCCCGGTTCTTCCGCTCGCGACTGGTCGAAATGGGTCGCGCACCGGCACCCGCGCCGCACCGGCCCACGCCCGCCGCGTGGGCAGAGGATCAACTCACGCTCTCATGGCTGGGCCAGTCCACCGTGCTCATCAATTTCCACGGCGTGCGCATCCTGACTGATCCCGTCCTGTTCAATTGCATCGGCGTGGATTTCGGGCTGGGCACACTTGGCCCGCTGCGGTTGACCGCGCCCGCGTTGCACCCCCACGAATTGCCGGAACTGGATTTGGTGCTCGTCTCGCACGCGCACTTTGATCATCTGGACGTGCGCTCGCTGGCCGCACTGCGCGGGCGGCCTGTCGTGGTGACGGCGCGCAAGACTAGCGACCTCATCCCGCGCCGCCCCTTTTCCGAAATCCACGAGCTGGGCTGGAACGAAGCGCTGACGCTTCGCACCCCGCGCGGCACGGTGCGCGTGCACGGGTTGGAGGTGCAGCACTGGGGCGCGCGCATGCGGCGCGACACGTATCGCGGCTACAACGGCTACGCGATCGAACGCGAAGGGCGCCGACTGCTCTTCGCCGGCGACACAGCGCACACGCCGGTCTTTGCGGCGCACCGCGCGCACGGGCCGTTCGATGCGGCCCTCATGCCCATCGGCGCGTACAATCCGTGGATCCGTAATCACTGCACCCCCGAGCAGGCCGTGGCGATGATGCGCGCGGCGAAGGCGCAGCGGTTGGTGCCGCTGCATCACCAGACTTTCAAATTCAGCAACGAGCCTTTCGATGAACCGCTGGCGCGACTGGAAGCGGCGCTGGCGGATGAACCGCAGCGACTGGCGTTGCGCGCCATCGGGCAGCAGATCGTCATCCCAGCTTGAGAGGCGTCTGGCGGCGCTACAAAAGACCGCTGTTGCGCTTGGCACGATCCAGCACTGTGCGAGCCAGCGCGCGGGCGCGCGTGGCCCCTTCGCGCAGGACGGTGTGGACGTAATCCAGATTTTGCTCCAGCTCGGCGCGGCGCGCACGCGCAGGCGCGAAGCACTGCCAGTAATGCTCGAAGAGCGCCTTCTTGAGATCGCCGTAACCCAGTCCACCCGCGCACAGGCGATCTTGAAAATCCTTGGCCACATCGTCGGGCGCGACGAGTCGGAGCAGTTGCACCGCCAGATTTTTGTCCGCGTCGGGCTTGGGTTCCTGCGGCGTGCGGCTGTCCATCACCAGGCTCATGAGCTTTTTGCGCGTGGACTTTTCCTCGCCGAAAATCTCGATCGTGTTGCCGTAGCTTTTGCTCATCTTCTGGCCGTCGGTGCCGGGCACCGCAGCCGTGGCCTCGCGGATGAGCGGTTCCGGCAGCACGAAGGTCTGGCCGTACGCCTCGTTGAACTTGATGGCGATGTCGCGCGTGACTTCCACGTGCTGCTTCTGATCGCGGCCCACCGGCACGACATTGGAATCGTAGATGAGAATGTCCGAGGCCATCAGCACGGGATACGCAAAGAGGCCGTGGTTCACGGGCAGTCCCTTCGCAACCTTGTCCTTGTAACTGTGGCAACGCTCCAGCAATCCCATCGGCGTGAGCGTGCCCAACAGCCACGTCAACTCGCAGACCTCCGGCACATCGGACTGGCGAAAGAACACGGCCTTCTTGGGGTCGAGGCCGCACGCCAGAAAATCCAGCGCGACATCCAGCGTGTTCTTTCGGCGCGCAGCCGGATCGAACAGCGAAGTCATCGAGTGATAATCGGCGATGAAATAGAACGCCTCGCCCTGCTCTTGCAGTTCGATAGCCGGGCGCATCATCCCGAAATAATTTCCAAGATGCAGCGCGCCGCTGGGCTGGATGCCGGAGAGAATCCGCATGCGCGACGGTAGCAAAGCCTCGCCCACCGCTTCAAACGTTTTGCGTCGGCATCGCCCGGAGCGCGCCCTCTGTCACTTCCCAGCGCACGAGCTGTCGGCTCAATTCGTGCGGCCAATTCTCCTCGGTGCACGTCATGAACACCTGCCCGCTGGCGTGCTGGGTGCGCTCCAAAAGCGGCAACAGCCCCGCGCGGCGCGTCGCGTCCATCTCGCCCATCACATCGTCGATCAGCAGGATGGGCGGCGCGCCGTGGACGCCTGTCAAGAATTCCGCCTGCGCCATCTTCAATGCGATGGCCAGTGTGCGCTGCTGTCCTTCGCTGCCGAAATCCGCGGCGGCCCGGCCGTTGAGCAGCAGCTTGAGATCATCGCGATGCGGCCCCACCAACGTCATGCGAAGCGCGCGCTCGCGCTCGCGGGATTGCTCCAACTCCGCGCGCAGATCCTTGCGCACCTGCGGCGCGTAAGTCATCTGCAGTGCTTCCGCGTTATTCGTGATGCGCTGACAAGCGAGTTGGGCCAGCGGCGCCAGTCTCGGCACCAGCTCGTGTCGCGCGGCGATGATCTGCGTGCCCGCCCGCACGAGTTCCTCGGTGAAACTCGCCAGCATCGCCTCGTCCAGCGGTTTGCGTTTCAACACCGCGTTGCGCGAGCGCACCGCCTGCATGTAGCGCAGCAGCAATGCGAGATAGCCCAACTGCGTCTGCGCCAGCAGCAAATCCATGAACCGCCGACGCACACGCGCCGTGCCTTTGATCAGTTGCAGATCTTCCGCGCAGAAGACCACCACGCGCAGCGTGCCCAGATAATCGGTGAGGCGCTTGACGGGTTGTTGATCCAGCGTGAGCCGGCGTTCCGTGCGCGACCAGTACATGCGGATCTCGCGCGCGCCCTGCCCCACCACGCGCGCGCCGACAAAGTAACCCGTCTGCCCGTGGCGGATGATCTGCTGCCCGCCCACGCCACGGAAACTGCGCAGCGTGGCCGCCAGATAAATCGCCTCGAGCAGATTGGTCTTCCCCTGCGCGTTGCGTCCGAGCAAGAGATGAAAGCCCGGCGCAAAATCCACGTCCAACCGGGCGTAGTTTCGGAAATCGCGCAGGCGCAGATGGGCCAGATGCACGGCGCGACTATGCGCCAAGCCCGCACGTGCTGGCAACCCGCGCGCGACGCCGCGTGCGCGGCTCCGAATAACTTCTCCTTGCCCGCCCCCACCGGTCGCGCCTTGATGCAAACCATGCGAGGAGGCCGGTGGATTTGTGTCGTGGCATGGGGACTGGGAACGCTGTGGGGCGTCGCTGCGGAGCCGCCGCCGGTGCCCTTTGGCTGGCGGCAGGACGAGACCTACGTCTATCGCGTGGCCATCGTCGCGCAGGAAAAAGATTACGTGGCCAGCGCGCGCGGGCACGCGGTGTATCTGGTGCGTGCGGCCAATCCGCACGGCTTCACGTTGCGTTGCCACAACTTTCTCTCCGTGCAACGCCACACGCTTGCGGGCCGGCTCTTCCCGCCCTTCGGCATTTTCCGCATCGGCTGGCGGCATTTTGATGGCGGCGATGTGGGGCTGAAATTACACGCGCCCACCGATGTCGTCGTGAATCGGCAAGGCCACTGGCTGGCCGTCTCTGGCACGCCGCACCCGATACGCGATTTGGCCGACCCCGCCACGTTGGTGCTGGAAACTCTGCCCGCAGCACCCACCGCCGCGTGGGCCGTCACGAACACGGTGCAGGTGACTTGGGAAAGCATGCTCAAGGAAGACGAAGGTTCCCGGCTGGTGAAACTGGAGAAGACTGTCGTGCCCGGCGAAGAGCGGGTGTCTTACACCATCGAATCTTCCACCACCAACACCATCACCCTGCACAAGCAGTACAGCCTGACCGCGCGCAGCAAGGACGGGGGCAAGCTCGGCCTCAACGGCACGGGTAATCTGGTTTTTGACCGTGCGCGCGGCGTGTTCCAAAAGTTGACGTTCACCGGCGAACTGACGCAGGAACAGAAAGAGCACAACGGCACGGCCGCGCCTGCCACCCGCATCGAGATCACCTACGACCTGCTACAAGGCGCTGCACAGGCCAACGCGTTGCGCCCGCGTCCGCCCGCTTCACGCATCGAACGCCGCCCCTTGCCGCCCGGAGAACTCGATCAAGCACTGGCGGATTTGCGGCGCCTGATATCCTTCCCACGACTGCGCGCTGCCGACATCCTCGCGCGCACCGAACCCAAAGAGCGTCGCGATGAGGTGATCGCCGCGCTGCTGCCGGTGTTGAAAGATTCCGATCCTTACACGCGCCAAGCCGCCTGCCGGGCACTGGCGACTTGGGGCGACACCACAGCGGTGACTGCATTGATTGAACGGCTGGAAGATCAGCAGCTCACCGTGCGCTGGGCGGCGATTGATGCACTGGCCAGCCTGAAGGACGCGCGCGCAGCAGCACCGGTGGCCAAGCTGTTGGCGGCGGGACGCGAAGTCGTACCGGCAGCGTTCGCCCTCGAACAGATTGGCGTAGTCGCAGAACCTTCGATGCTCTGGCTGCTCAAGCAGTCCCGTCCGGAAATACGGCAGACGGCCTGCAGCCTGCTGGCCACCTCGGGCACGATGCGCAGCGTGCTCCCGCTCATGGCGGCGGCGCGTGATGCGCATCCAGCGACTGCCGCGTCGGCCAAGCGGGCGTTGCGCGAAATCTTCCAGCGCCAAGGACAGTGATGGATTATCACATCCGCAAGTCGCGCCCCGACGAGATTGAAATTCTCAAGGCGATCACCGTGGAAAGTTTTGGCGGCGTGTCGGTGGACCATTTGTTGGAACAGAAATTGGGTGTGCTAGGCGGGCACGATTGGAAATGGCGCAAGGCCCGCCACATTGACGCGGATCTGGCAGCCAACGACGAGGGCACGTTCGTGGCGGAATCGGGCGGGCAAGTGGTGGGCTACATCACCACGGTTGTTGATGTGCCGGCGGGCAAAGGCCGGATCCCCAATCTCGCCGTCACGGCTGCGGCGCGCGGACACGGCATCGGCCGGGCGCTGATCGAGCATGCGCTGGATTCGTTCCGGCAACAGAAGCTGGCCTTCGCGATGATCGAGACGATGGAAACCAATCCGGTGGGGCAGACGCTTTATCCGTCGTGCGGCTTCGTGGAAGTGGCCCGGCAGATCCACTTCGCCTGCCGGCTCTGAGAAACGTCTGGGCGCGCTGGGCGCGTCACGCCGCGCCCGTCACTTTTTCGCGCGCACCAAGATCACCTTGTCGGTGGTGCCTTCAATCTCGATGCTCTCGGTGGTGATGTCCGGTTCTTCCTTGAGCGTGTTGTGCACGACAAAGCGGTCGGAAGAATTGAGCGGGCCCATCTCCACCACATCGCCCAAGCGCCGGGCTTTGGCGGCGGCTTCCCTGGCTTTTATCGCCAGCGCCTCGCGGGCCTCGCCGCGATAATTGCCGGCGTCCACGATGACCTTGGGCGCACTGGGGTCGCGCTGGAAGGCTATCCGGTTGGTGATGTACTGCAGATCGGCCAGCGTGCTGCCTTGCCGCCCGATCAAGCGACCCGTGTCTTCGCACTGAATGTTGAGCAGCTTAGCGTGCTCCGCGTCGGACTCTTCCACCGTGGCTTCAAAGCCCAGGTGTTTGAGCATCTCTTCAAGTGTTGCTTTGGGGGTGCTGGACATGATGGATGAGTTGCGCGGGGTTCAGGCCGGTGCCAATTCGGTCTTGGTCATTTTGGTCTGCGCGATGGAAAGGACGTTCTGCACAGTCCAGTACAACGTCAAGCCTGCGGAGAAATTATAGAGGAACACCGAGAAGACCAGCGGCATGTACTGCATCATCTTGGCTTGCATCGGATCCACGCCGGGCGAAGGCGGCGTTAGGCGCGCCTGATACCACATGGTGACCGCCATGAGGATCGGCAGCGGGTTGATGGGCAGCCCCATCGCGTTGCTGAAGAACGGCAGGAAGGTGATGCCCGAGATGGTGAAGATGGTGTCGGGACTGGACAGATCGCACGCCCACAGGAAAGGCGCGCCGCGCAGTTCCACTGCCGTGCGGATCATGAAAAAGAAACCGAAGAACACGGGGATCTGGATCAGCATCGGCAGGCAGCCGCCCAAGGGATTCACCTTGTTCTCCTTCATGAACTCCATGAGCTTCATGTTCATCTTCTTGGAGTCGGACTTGTACTTTTCTTGCAGCGCCTTCATCTGCGGCTGCAACAGCGCCATGCGTTTCATGGAGCGCGTGCTGACGGCGGTCAGCGGCCAGAAGAGTGCCTTGATGATCACCGTGATCAACACGATGGCCAGCCCGTACGGCACGCCCCAGGAATGCAGGCCGTTCATCGAGAGCAGCAGCACCTTGGAGAAGAAACCCCAGAACCCGGAGAGATCCATCACGCGCTCCACTTGGTTGCCGCGCTCGGCCGCCAACTTTTCCATTACGCTATATTCGCGCGGCCCGGCGTACACGTCGTACGCCACGCGCCACGCTTTGCCCGGCTCCAGCACGATGTTGTAGCTGATGCCCGCCTGATAACGGTTCTGACTTTTCAGGCTCTCGTCGAGGGAAGCGCTGTCAATCCACTTGGCCGACACCTTCTCGCGCGGCGTGCCACCATCGGGCAACATCGTCGCGACGGCGTAGAACTGGTTGTGCGCCGCCACCCACGTGGAGTTGCTGTCGCGGTTGGCTAGACTGAATACCGGGATGGGCGTGCCCGGAAAACAGCCCAATGTGCGGTTGGCAAAATCTCCCGGCTTCCAATGCTGCTCCAGTTTGCCATCGAAGAAAAAGATGCCGTGATACGCCGGGTCAAAATTCTTCACGCCCGCCGGCGTGGCCGCACCCAGCAGCACCTCAAAATCCGGGATCACCACCGCGCGGCTGCCGGTGTACAACACCTCGATGGTCACCTGTGGCAGCAGATATCCCGTGCCGGGCCGGATGGATTTGATGATCTGAACGGTCTCGTTGCTGTCATTGGCCAGCGTCAACACCGCCTGCCAACCCGCCGTGGCGTTGCCCTGCGCGGCCAACGGCGACAACTCGTACTCCTCAAGGCCCGTAAGCTTCAACAGCCCATCGCCGCCCTGCACCGCAAAGATCGGATACGGCGCATCGCCATTCAAGCGCACCCGCGGATCTCCATTGGAAGTGTTGCTGTCGCTCCAGCACGCCGTGGCCACCTTGTGCAGATTGAGCCGCACCTCTTGAATGCCACCGCCGCGAGAAGTGAACACGTACTCGGCCAGCGCGTTGGTCGCCGTCTGCGTGATCGTCTTGCCCGCGCGCGTGGGCACAGGCTGGAATCCGCCCGCCACCACAATGACCGGCACCACTGGCCCTACTGGCGGCACCGCTGGCCCAATGGCTGATTGATTGCCCCCTGAAGCATTGCGGTCGGGCAACGTGCGATTCTGATCCTTCGGCGTAGCGTTGGTCGCGCCGATCGCGACCCCTCCGGGTGGCTTCGGTGGCGGCGGCAGCATCTTGTCCACCAACTTGGGCCACAGCAGGAGCAGCCCCACTGAAATAGCGATGATGAGAATGGCTTTGCGATCCATGAAAAATAATCAGTGAGCCTTGGCGTTCAACACGCCGACCGGCCGAAGTTCAACCGACGGAATCGGGTCATGCCCGCAGCCGCCCCACGGATGGCAGCGCATCAGCCGACGCGCCGTCAACCACACCCCGCGCAGCACGCCGTGGGATTGGATGGCCTCGACTGCGAAGACCGAGCACGTGGGCGTGTAGCGGCAGATGCCCTGCGGACAGAACGCTGCCAGCAACGGCGAAAGGGTCCATTGATACAGGCGAACGACGCCCACGGCGATGTGCTGCAGCGGATTCACGCGTTGAGTTTTATCAAACCCGCGTCCCGCAACGCAGCTAAAAATTCGGTCTGTACTGCGGCGAAAGTTTTCCCCACCAAATTGGTGCGCACCACGACGATCATGTCAGCGGGGCGCTGCAGGCAATGCTGGTTCAGCCGGAAAGATTCGCGCAACAAGCGCCGACAGCGATTGCGAACGACCGCTGGGCCAAGCTTGCGGGTGGTGATCAATCCCAAGCGCGGATCGGATTGCGGGGGCAGTTCCATCCAGTTCAAAACCAAGCCGGCGCGGGCCAGCCGGTGTCCCTGCTGCTTCAACCGCGCGAAATCGCGGCGATGTCGCACGCGCGCGGAGCTGGGCAACGTGAACTGTGCGGGCATTGGCTGGCTAGGCCGGCGTCAACTTGACTTTGCCAATGCGGCGACGTCCCGAAAGAATGCTGCGGCCGCTCTTGGTGGCCATACGTGCGCGAAAACCATGCTGCCGTTGGCGGCGGATTTTCGACGGCTGATACGTGCGTTTCATGAAATTACCTTTGTTGCCAATCCCACCCGACCCAGACGGTCAAAGCAGAACGGCGGAGGCTATCAGCAAGCCCCAACGTGTCAATGAGCGATTCCATCGCGAAGAACCCGCAGCAATGACGGCCGGCGTTCATTGCTGCGGCGCCAGTCCGTGAGCGCGGAACCACGCCACCGCATCGGCCAACGCTTGGCGCGGCGGTGTCTGCGGTAATCCCAACTCGCGGATGGCCTTGGCGGGATTGAAAAACATTTTGTAGCGCGCCATCCGCACGCCCGCCAGCGGTGCGCGCGGCGGTTTTTGGGTGAAGCGCGAAATCGTCTCGCCAATGTGCGCCGCTCCCAACGCAACGACGTACGGGATGCGAAATCGCGGCGCGGGCACGCCCGTCAATTCCTCCAGCACAGCGAAGGCTTCGCGCATCGTCCAGTTGCCCGCCGCGTGACCGAGAATGTAGCGCTCGCCCACCCGTCCGCGCTCGGCGGCGAGGATGTGACCGACCGCCACGTCGTGGACGTGCGCCCAGTTGAGGCCCGTGTCCAGATAAGCGGGCATGCGGCGGTGAAGAAAATCCACGATGACCTGTCCGGTCGGCGTCGGCTTCACATCGCGCGGGCCGATGGGCGCGCTGGGATTGACGATGACCACCGGCGCGCCTTTCGCGGCCAGATCGCGCGCGATCACTTCCGCGCGCCACTTGGAGCGCTTGTAATCGTTACTCATCTGCGCCTCGCTGACCGGCGCGTTCTCGTCCGTCGGCACCACGCTGCCGTTGATCTCGCGCGGCAACCCGATGCAACCAACCGTGCTGGTGTACACGATGCGCGAGCAGCCAGCCGCAGCAGCGGCTTCGATCACATTGCGCGTGCCGTCCACATTGGCAGCATACATCGGCGCGTAATCCGGAAGCCAAAGATGGTAACTGGCGGCCACGTGAAAACACCAGTCGCAGCCGCGCAGACTGCGCGCGAGGGAATCGCGGTCGGCCACATCGCCGGGCACCGCCTCGTACTCTGCGCCAGCCAGTCCGCGTGTGTCCGCGCCCAGCCGCAGCAACGCACGCACACGATGTCCGCGAGCGATCAGCTCGTGGACAAGATTCGCGCCGATGAAACCCGAAGCGCCGGTGACGAAGCAGTTCATGTCAAACTGCGTCGCAGCCTAGCGGAGAGGCGCGCGCGCGCGGAGATTATTTTGCCGAGCGTAGCCGCAGCGCTACGGGTTTTTCTTGGCCGGCTCCAGCTTGAGGTTGTCAATGCTGACGCCGGTTTGGGGCACGTCATCAGCGATGCGGGTGTCCACGTAGAAGCAGTAGTAGAGCAGTCCTTGCGCATCGAATCGGATGTAGCGCTTCTGATGCGGCTCCAGTTTTGCGGCCAGCACCTTCTTGGCCTCGGCATAAAGTTCATCGAGCAACTTGGCTGCGTCGCCTTCCTTGTGCTTGCCGATCTCCGCGCCCTTCTCAATCCACTTCGGCGCGGGCGGCCGGTGTGACGGCCCAATATTCGGCGCTGCCGGCCTGCCATCGAACACCTCGTAGCGGCGCTCGGTCACTTTGTTGGCGCGAACAATGATCGTGGTCGCCGATCCCGCGCCCGTGAAGGAGGAGTGCCGGAACTGGTAGGAATAATTGCCGCCGCACTGCTGTTTGAGTTCCTGCCATTTCTTCAAGCTGCGCGCCAGTTGTTCCTCCGGCGTGCCCGCATCGTCGGCGGCGAAGGTGGAAAAGGTTCCCGCGCACAGCAACGCGATGAACGAGAGTGAATGGATAATTTTCATGTGGAGTTAGACAAGAATAGCAATCTGAGCGCCCCCATAATTTTCAGACAATCTCCGTGATGTCAACCCGTTCGTCTGCAAATGCAAACGCGCCACGCAGACGCACGGCCGCAGCCTCGGCCTCTGCGCGGGTGCGGGCGTGAACACGGCCAAGCAGGGATTGTCGGCCGAATGGCTCTCCCGGCTTGGCCAGCATGTCCACGCCGACATCAGCGTGGATCCTTGCGTCTTTCGTCATGCGACCCCCGCCGAGATCGCGCACAAGCTCCCCGACAATTCGAGCGTCGCAGCGGGTGATGAACCCTTCCTCCGGCGTGGTGACTTCCAGCACAACGGGCGCGGTGTGGTCCAGCGCGAGTTGGCGTCGGAATGACTCCATGTCCGCTCCTTGCGCCGCGATGAGTTCGTCAAACTTCGTGCGCGGTGCGCTACCGGCCAGACATTGCAGCACAGCGGCGCGAGCCGCGGCCATCTCCGGGCACTTGCCCGTGAGCACGAGCAGATGCGCGGCGCAGTCCACGACGAGCTGTTGCAAGTCGTCCGGGCCGTAGCCTTCGAGGCAGCGCACGGCTTCCTTCACTTCAAGCCAGTTGCCGGCGCTGCGGCCCAGCGGCGAGTCCATCGAAGTGAGCAGCGCGCGGGTTTTGACACCGCACTCGCCCGCGAGCGCAACGATGGCCTGCGCCAGTTCGCGCGCCTGCTCGCGTGTCTGCATGAAAGCGGCCGCGCCAAACTTCACGTCCATCACCAGTGCGCCGATGCCTTCGGCCAGTTTTTTGGAGAGGATGCTGGCGGTGATGAGCGGGAGGCTCGGCACGGTGGCTGTGGCGTCGCGCAACGCGTAAAGCAGTTTGTCGGCGGGCACCATCGTCGCGGTCTGCCCGCCCATCGCGACGCCGATGGACTGCACCTGCGCGACGAGCCGGTCGGGGGCGAGCTGCGTGGTGAGGCCGGGGATGGATTCGAGTTTGTCGAGTGTGCCGCCGGTGATGCCGAGTCCGCGACCGGAAATCATCGGCACGCGAAAACCCAGACAGGCCAACAGCGGCGCGAGTGCGAGCGAGACTTTGTCGCCCACGCCGCCGGTCGAATGCTTGTCCACAAGCGGGCGTGGGTCATTTGGAAATCGCAACACCTCGCCGGAATCCCGCATGGCCAACGTGAGTGCGCGTGTTTCCGCCGTGTTCATGCCGCGAAAAAAGACGGCCATGAGAAAGGCGGCGAGTTGGTAGTCGGGAATTTTCCCTGCGGTGACGGCAGCGACAATCGCTCGGAGTTGATCAGCGGACAGCGGCTGGCCGTCACGTTTGGCTTCGATGAGCGGGAGCAGATCCATGCGCGCCTTTGGGACGCGCGAGGCTATCCGTTGAATCGCACGGCGGCAATGGTGGCGTTGTGGCCGCCGAAGCCGAAGGAGTTGTTCAACACCGCATCGATCTTCATCGGGCGCGCGGCGTTGGGCACGTAATCGAGGTCGCACAGCGGATCGGGATTCTCGTAATTGATGGTCGGCGGCGCAATTTGTGTCTGCAGCGCCTTGGCACAAAGCGCCATCTCCACCGCGCCCGCTGCGCCGAGCATGTGGCCGGTGGCGCCTTTGGTGGAACTGACGGCGAGCTTGCGCGCGTGTTCCTTGAACACCGCCTTGACGGCTTGGGTCTCGCAGATGTCGCCTTGCGGCGTGCTGGTGCCGTGCGCGTTGATGTAGTCGATGTTGTCGGGATCCAGTCCACCCGAGCGCAGCGCCATGCGCATGCAGCGCGCGGCACCTTCCCCGCCCGGCGAGGGAGACGTCAGATGATGGGCATCGGCGGTGTTGCCGTAGCCAACGATCTCGCAATAGATTTTTGCGCCGCGCATCTTCGCGTGTTCCAGTTCTTCGAGCACGAGCACGCCCGCGCCTTCGCCCATGACAAACCCATCGCGCTGCGCGTCGAACGGCCGCGATGCGTGCTGTGGATCATCGTTGCGCGTGGAGAGGGCGCGCATCGCACCAAAGCCGCCCATGCCCATCGGCACCACGGCGGCCTCAGCGCCACCGGCAAAAATGATCTGCGCATCGGCCATCTTAATGGTGCGCCACGCCTCACCAAGGGCGTGCGTGCTGGTGGAGCAGGCCGAGCAGGTCGCCAGATTAGGCCCGCGCAGTCCGTAGTAAATGGAGAACAGGCCCGAGGCCATGTTGGGGATGAGCATCGGGATCGTGAAAGGCGAGACGCGGCCCGGACCTTTTTCCATCAGAATGGCGTGCTGCGTCTCTTGCGTAGCCAAGCCGCCGATGCCGCTGCCGATAAACGCGCCGATCTGGTCGCGGTCAAGTTGCTCCAACTCCATGCCGGAATCTTTCAACGCCTTCCAGCCTGCGAAAATTCCCATCTGCGCGAAGCGATCGGCGCGGCGCACTTCTTTGGCGGAGGGAAACGCGGGCGCGGGATCAAAGTCCCGAATCTCCGCGGCGATCTGACATGGATACGCGGTCACATCGAAAGACTCGATGCGATGAATACCACAGCGCCCTTCGACGATGTTGTTCCAGAGCGTGTCGATCTCCGAACCCAAAGAGGAAGCCACACCGATACCGGTCACGACCACCCTGCGATGTCCGATGTGGGTCATAAAAAACGGCAGCCGGTGCACCAAAGCCCGTACTGCCTTCAGCGCGAGGCGCGCTTACTTCTCCGACCCCTCGATGTACTTGACGACGTCGCCGACGGTCTGGAGTTTCTCGGCGTCCTCGTCAGGAATCTGATGCCCAAATTCCTCTTCCAACGCCATCACCAACTCCACGGTGTCGAGCGAGTCGGCACCCAAGTCTTCAATGAATTTTGCATCGGCTACAACCTGCTCGGGTTTCACATCGAGCTGCTCAGCGATGATTTTCTTTACGCGTACTTCAATGCTCTCGGACATAATAATCTTAAGATTGGGTTGCTTGTTAGCCGAACCCGCCGACCCGTCAAGCACCAAGTTGAAAATCGCTGTTCACAATACCAAATTTCGCTCCACTTTCTTCACGCGGATTACCCCATCACCATTCCGCCGTCCACGGTGAGCACCTGGCCCGTGATGTAACGCGCTGCTGGACTGGCCAGAAAAAGCGCCGCACTGGCGATGTCCTCGGCCTGACCGAGCCTGCCCAACGGAATCTGTTTGAGCAACTCCGCCTTCATCTCGTCCTTGATCACGGCCGTCATGTCCGTCTCGATGAAGCCCGGCGCCAGTGCGTTCGCCGTGATACCGCGACTGGCCAGTTCCTTCGCCGTCGCTTTGGTGAA
>SIAW01000033.1 GCA_009695465.1 Pedosphaera sp. | reverse complement strand
ATTTCCAAATCAGCGTGCCCATCCAGCCGGGCAACTCGGGCGGGGCATTGGTGGATGAGCGGGGCAATGTGGTGGGTGTGGTGGTGGCGAAACTGAGCCAGAAAGCCGCCATCGCGACCACGGGCACCATCGCTGAAAACGTGAACTACGCGGTGAAGAGCAGTTATCTGCTGAGCTTCCTGGAATCGTTGCCGGAGGTCGCTGCGAAACTGAAGGAGCCGAGCGCGAAGGAGCGGAAGTTCGAGGATGTGGTGAAATCAGTCGAGCAAGCCACCGTGCTGGTGCTGGTTTATTGAGGCGTCAGTTCGTTTTGGCTGCGAGGTGCGGGAGGAGTTGCAGGCGCGGGGCGGATTTCTTGTCGAGCGGGTTCACTTCGTGTTTCCCCGCGTCTAATTTTCCCAGCCAATCTTCGATGAGCGCGAGCAAGGCGGCGACGTCGAGTTGCTCGTGGTGTGCGGGGTACTTCGTGAGGTTCGCTCGGGCGAGGCGCAGGAGTGCGGCGGCGGGGCGCAGGCGGTGCATGCGTTTGCGGTATTCGGGCGAGAGATGTTTTTGCATGTGCACGAAGGCACCGGCGAACTGGATGAGGCCCTTGTAGAAATCGCCGTCTTTGCCGTGCCGGTCTTGCAGCCACAACTCCTCCAGCACATCGTGCGCCTCGTAGTAGAGGCCGGTGTTGAAGCATTGGAAGTAGCCGAGATAATGCGCGTCCTGCTCGCGCCCGCGCAGGCCGTCAACCAACGCGGCGATCTTCGCGCTCTTGCCGCTCACGCGCAGAGGCTAGTGTGAGTGACTAAAATTTGACATCCCAAACCTGCGTGGCCAGTGTTTTGCCGGATGTCGGGCATGTCAAAAACCGGTTTGGGACGCGGGCTGGGCGCGCTGTTGGGGCAGCCCCAGACTGCCGCGCCGACCGTTGCGTTTCCATCTGCTGCAGTGCCTGCGGCGAGCATGATTGCAAGTGGCCCGCGCGTGGAGCAAGTCGCTTTGGGCCGGGTGATGCCCTGCCCCACGCAGCCGCGCAAAGATTTCGACCGCGTGGCGCTGGAGGAACTGGCCGCGTCCATCCGCGCGCAAGGCATCATGCAGCCGCTCTTGGTGCGGCCAGCGGGCGGGGATTATGAATTGATCGCGGGCGAACGTCGCTGGCGCGCGGCGCAGATGGTGGGGTTGCAGACGGTGCCGGTCATCGTGCGCGAGGCCACCAACGCGCAGATGCTGGAGATGGCGCTGGTGGAAAATCTGCAGCGCGAAGACCTCAACGCCATTGAAGAGGCGCAAGGTTACTCGCTGCTCATCGAGGCGTTCAGTCTCACGCAGGAACAGGCCGCTGAGCGCGTGGGCAAAAGCCGCGAGTCGGTGGCCAACGCGCTGCGGTTGCTCAAGCTCGACGAGTCGGTGCAGGCGCAGGTGCGCGCGGGGCAACTTTCTGTGGGGCACGCAAAGGTGATCCTCGCCCTGCCCACGGGTGAACCGCAACGACTGGCCGCGCAAGTGGCGTTGAAAGACGGGTTGACCGTGCGCCGCACGGAGGCGTTGGTGGCGCAGTTGCGCAAAGGCATCGTGCCCGCGTCGGCCGGCCAAGCGTCGCCCATCGCCGACGTGCATGTGCGAGCGCTGGAACAGCGCCTCAAGGAAACGCTGGGCACAAAAGTTTCCCTCACGTACCGCAAAGGCAAAGGGGCGGTGAGCATCCGTTTTTACAGCGACGACGATCTGGAACGCCTGCTGCAACGGCTGGGCGTGGATCCTCAGTAACTTCACTTCATGGAGCTGCCCATCACCTACTACGGTGACCCCGTGCTGCGCCGCGCCGGGGCGCGCGTGGAGTCGGTCACGCCGGAAATCCAGCGGCTCATCGCGGACATGTTTGACACCATGACGGCGTATCACGGCATCGGCTTGGCGGCGCAACAAGTCGGGCAGGCGCTGCAACTGACGGTGATTGATATCCGCCCGGTGACCGACCGGCCGTCCACGCTGGAGGTCAACGGACAACCGGCCGACCCCAACTCGATCATGCCGCTGGTGCTGCTCAATCCGGAGCTGACGCCGTTGGGCGAGCCGGAGATCGGCAGCGAAGGGTGTTTAAGCTTTCCGGAGGTGTACGGCGAAGTGGCCCGGCCGGGCCGTGTGGGGGTGCGTGCCACCAACGAAAAAGGGGCGGCGCTGGAATTCACCTGCGGCGGATTGCTCGCGCGCTGCATCCAGCACGAGACCGATCATCTGCGCGGCATCCTGTTCATTGACCGGATGGATCCGACGGTGAAGGCGGAATTGAAGTCGGACATCGCCCGTCTCCAGCGCGAGACGAAAGCGGCGCTGCTGCGCGCGGGGCAAGCCTAGTACACCCGCCGCATGTTGGAGGAGAGGATGCCCAACTCGTCGCGATACTTGGCGACGGTGCGGCGAGCCAGCTTCACGTTTTTGCCACTGAGCAGCTTGACGATCTGCTCGTCGGAAAACGGGGTGCCCTTCGTTTCATTGGCCACCAGTTCAGCGATCATCTGCTTCACGCTGGCGTTGGACATGTCAGGCCCGCTCTCGGTCTTGATGCCGCCGGTGAAAAAGTAGCGCATCTCAAAAAGCCCTTGCGGCGTCTGGATGTACTTGCCGGAGACGGCGCGGCTGACGGTGGTCTCGTGCACGCCCACGGCCTCGGCGATCTCCGCCATGGTCATGGGTTTGAGATGACTCACACCGCCGTCCATGAACATGCGTTGGCGCTGCACGATCTGGCGCGCGATCTTCAGGATCGTCTCCTGCCGTTGATTGATGCTCTTGAGCAGAAATTTGCCGTCGCGAATCTTGGCGCGGATGTACTCGCGCACGTCCCGGGAATTTTTGGCCTGCGCCAGCAGATCTTTGTACGAGTTGCTGATGCGGATCTGTGGCAGGTCGGCGTTGTTGGAGGTGACGATGTACTCGCCGTCTTTCCATTCCACAACAGCCTCCGGCACGACGTACTGATCGGCGTTGGGCTGAAAGGCGCGGCCCGGGCGCGGATCCAAGTGCCCGATGTTCTCGGCGGCATCTTGGATCTCGTCAATCTCCACACCCAACGCGCGGGCAATCTCCGGGAACCGCCGGCGACCCAGCGCATCCATGTGTTTGTCCACGACCTTGTACTCCAGCGAATCAATCCGGCCGCCGCGTTCCAGTTGCAGCAACAGACATTCGCGCAGATCAATCGCCCCCACCCCGGCCGGCTCAAAGGAACGGATGACCGCGAGCACTTCCTCGATGATCTCGCGGCTGTGCCCGCTGGTGTTGACCAGCTCTTCCACGCCCGCTTGCAGGTAGCCGTAATCGTCGAGGTTGCCGATGATGAGTTCCGCCACGACGCGCTCGTCCTCGTCCAGATCGCCGGTGTGCGATTGTTCCAAAAGATGTTCCTGCAAACTCCTGCCGACGGTGATGGAGTCGAACATGAACTGCCGCCGTTCCTCCGCGTCCTCCGAAGGACGCTGCAACGGCGTGGTCTGGCCGGCATTAAAGTGGTCGCGCCATTCCTCGTTTAACTCGACCAACCGCTCCACCTCCGCCTGAAAATCATCCACCGGTTCGTTGCCGTTCTCGGCCGTGGGATCGAGCGTCGTGATTGATGCCGCATCCAACGCCGATTCGGCTGCCTCCGCTTCACTGACCTTGCCCGAATCGCCTTCGGCATTGGAATTTTCTGCGGCGATGCCCTCTTCCTGCGGCATTTCCTCCAGCACCGGATTCTCTTGCAGCTCCTTGTTGATCAGCGCGCGCAAATCCAGGATCGGCGCCTGCAGGATGGCCAGCGACTGCTGCATCTGCGGCGACATGATCTGCACCTGCGCCTGTCGCTGACCGAGTTGCATTCTGGGTTCAAAAGCCATGTCGGGTGCCGCATAATTCCGAGTCGGACGCCACAAAGCAAGCGCAATGGCATGCGGCTTGCTTTCAGAACGAGTCGCTCGTTGGGTCAGCCTGAATACACCGCGTGTGCGTGGACTTGCAACCGGACCGCGCACGCGACTCGTTCCTCCGCGGGTTGTGAATGGAATAGGATTGTCGCAGCGAAGGCGATTTCTATGCTCGCTGCTTCTTGTGGGGGAAGTCCGGCTAACAATTTTGGGCAGTGGTTCGGCGGGCAACGCGGCGTTTATCGAGAGCGATCACACCCGCGTGCTGGTGGATTGCGGGCTGAGCGCCAGCCAGATTCGCCTGCGACTGGCCGGCATCGGGCGCAGTCCAGATCGGTTGGATGCCATCCTCATCACGCACGAACATTCCGATCACATCGCCGGGCTCAAGACGTTGGCCGGCAAGCTGAATATCCCCGTCTATTGCAATCGCCAGACGGGCGAGGAGATCAAACACATCACCGAGGCGCGACTGGATTTTCGCTTCTTCGAAACCGGTGCCAGCTTTGAAGTGGGCGAGATTGGTGTGGAAACCTATTCGGTACCGCACGACACGAATGATCCGGTGGGTTATCTCCTGCACACGCCCGCCGGGCGCATCGGGTTCCTCACTGATCTGGGCCACACCAATCGCATGCTTGCCCATCGTCTGCGCGAGGTGAATGTGTTGTCGCTGGAAACCAATCACGACGTGAAGATGTTGCAGGATGATCCGCACCGACCGTGGGCGCTCAAGCAGCGCATTCTCGGACGGCACGGGCATTTGTCCAACGTGGCGGCAACGGAATTCGCCCAGCAAATCATGCACGCTGATCTGCGCCAGATTTACTGCGCGCATCTGAGCAGCGAATGCAACACACCGGCACTAGCCCGCGACACACTGCGCACGGGATTGGATCAAATCGGCGCCAGTCATGTGAATTTGACCGTGGCCACTCAAAGTGAGCCTTGCCCGACGTATTTCCTCCGGATTGAACTTCCTCTCAAAAATTGTGATTCTGCAGCAATTAGCAAAATACCTGTTGCAAACGCTATCGCCGCCCGATAGTTTTCGCCTAACTCAACCTGTAGCCGACGCCTAACCCGGCGTTTCGGTTACAAAAAACTTCGGTCCACCCTGCTTATGGGCGAAAGAATCGGTTTTGTCGGTGTCGGACGCATGGGCGCCAACATGGCGCGGCGCCTCAAAGATTGCGGTTTCACCATCAGCGCCATCAACGACGTGAACGTGGACGCGGCCAAGTCATTGGCCCATGAATTGGGTGCCACGTATTATCACGAGCTGCCGCAGGTCACCAAACATGCGGACGTGATCATCACCGTTGTCAGCGATGACAAGGCGATGAAACACATCTTCCACGACACAGGCAGTCTCTTGGCGCGCGCCAAAGGGCGGCTCTTCATCAACTGCGCCACCGTGTCGCCCGATACCCACGTGAAAGTGGAGTACTGGGCAGAGGCGCACGATGCGTCAACCTTGGAGGCGTGCATGGCCTCGAGCATCACCCAGGCGCGCAACGGCACGCTCTATCTCATGTGCGGCGGCAAGCCCGCAGCGTTTGACCGCGCCAAACCCATCTTGGATCGGCTCTCCACCACCAACCGTTACATCGGCCCGGCCGGCACCGCTGCGCAGGTGAAGGCGCTGGTCAACATGGTGATGAACATCAACACCGCTGGCTTGGCGGAAGGACTGGGCTTGGGCGACGCGCTGGGATTGGATTTGAGCATGCTGCGCGAAGTGCTCTCGCAGACCGGAGCCAATTCGCGCGTGTTGGAGACCGACGGCGAAGACATGGTCAACCGCGATCACAGTTGCTATTTCTCCGCTGAACACGCCGCCAAAGACAGCGGCATCGCCGTCAAGTTGGCCGAGCATTTGGGCCTCAAACTTCCGCTGGCCAAGGCCACGCGCAAACAGTTCGAGCGCATGAAGGAACTGGAACTGGGCCATCTGGACAAGTCCGGCGTCGCCGAGATGACTTTCAAGAACCGCAAATATCACACCGAACATCCAGACGCGAAGGATGGCGATAATGGCGATTGAGTTGATGCGCCGCTGATTTCCCAGAGGCAAAGGGAAAGCCCGCCTATCGGGCCATGTTGCAGAGAACGCCGGGTGCACCACGCGCCCGGCGTTTTCGTTTCTCCAAGTTCTCCACCGCTGTAACCACCGCCACGATGCCGGCGTCTCAGCGGCACGGGAGAATCTGTTGGGTTGAACTTCGATTCAATAGATTGCCGACCAGCGGCGTCAGACACGCTTCGAAAACGAATTTAGTGACATTGCAATGAGCGAAAAAATTGGATTTGTCGGGGTCGGCCGCATGGGCGCGAACATGGCGCGGCGGCTCAAGGAATGCGGCCACACCATCAGCGCGGTGTACGACGTGCGCACGCAGGCCGCACAGGAATTGGCGCAGGAACTGGGCTGTGTCGCCACGGCGGAACTGGCCGAGGTCACCCGGCTTTCCAACATTGTCATCACCGTCGTCACCGACGACAACGCGATGCGCGCCATCTACCGCGGCGGTTTGTTGAAAGGCGCCAAAGGCCGGCTCTTCATCAACTGCGCCACGCTCAGCCCCGAGGTGCATGTCTGGGTGGAAGGACGGTGCGCCACCAAAAAAGCCCAGTCGCTGGAAGCCTGCATGGCCTCGAGCATCACCCAAGCGCGCAGCGGCACGCTCTACTTGATGTGCGGCGGCAAGCCCGAGGTGTTTAACCGCGCCAAGCCCATTCTCGACCAACTCAGCGACGACGGCAAACTGCTGCGCCATCTCGGCCCGGCCGGTTCCGCTGCGTCGGTGAAGGCGCTGGTCAACATGGTGATGAACATCAACACCGCTGGCTTGGCGGAAGGACTGGGCTTGGGCGACGCGCTGGGATTGGATTTGAGCATGCTGCGCGAAGTGTTCTCGCAGACCGGCGCCAACACGCGCGTGCTGCAGACCGACGGCGAAGACATGCAGAAGCGCGACCATTCTTGTTTCTTCTCGGCAGCGCACGCAGCGAAGGATTCGGGCATCGCACTGAAACTCGCCCGACAACAGTCGTTGAACATGCCGCTGGCCACTGCTACCAAAAGGCAGTACGACCGCATGGTCAAAGCAGGCTTGGGCGAACTGGACAAATCTGGTATCGCTGAACTGACCTTCAAAGGCCGCCACAACTGCAACGGCCACACCAACGGCGCGCACTAAAAGCGCCGGATGCTCAAGTGGCCGGCACCCAGCGTTGTGCCGCCAGTGCCGTCAGGAACAGCCCGATAAACACCAGCGCCATCTCGCGCGGTGCGTGTGCGGTGGACATCAGATTCACGAGCACGATTCCCGCCAGCAACGCGCCCACCGTGCGACCGATGTCCGGCGGCGTTTGCCAGTACGTGCTGCGGATGGAGCGGAGAATCCACAGCGCCAGAATCGCGCTGGCCATCACCCCTGTTTCGCGATGGACGCCGTTGTTGAAGAGCAGCGTCACCATCACGGGCGTCAACATCAGCAGGCACGGCCAACGCGCAGCGACGCCCGGCGCGCTTTCCACTTTCGCGAGACAAGTCAGTCCGCCGACGTATAACGCCAACACCAGCGCACTCCAGCAAGCCAGTCCGGCAATTTCACTTTGAAAAAATGGCCGCGAATCCAGACCGCACGCATGCGCGTAGGACGCCGCCAGTAGCAGCAGAAAAAACCGGCACGCCGCCATGAGCACCCACGACCACGCGAGGCGTTTGTGCACGAGATCGTAGATGAAGATGAAGTTGAAGAGCAGCAACGCCAACACCGCCGTGACGCCGCCGGGCAACGCCAAGCAAAACAGTCCCACTGAAAGCAGGCCGATGCCGATCTTCCACACGGTGCTTTCAGAAATGGCACCCGAAGGGATCGGACGTTCCGGGCGATGCTCACGATCCCACGCCACATCGCACGCGTCGTTGAGGAACATGCCACCCAGATAAATCAGCGATGCCCCGCCGGTCATCAGCGCGAAGGACGGCCAATCGATGAACTCCAGTTTAATCTCCGGCATGCCCAGCAACCAACCAGCGAGGCAGTTGCTCCACACGGTGGGCAGGTTGGAGACGCGGCCGAGGATGAGTAGTGCGCGCAGGGTTTTCATTTCAGACAGGCTGGATGCCGCGCGCGGCGAATTGCGCGAGTGTCCATTCGTACTCCGCCGCGAGTTGGTCCACCACGTTGCGTTGTTTCATTTCCGCCGGCATCACTTCCCACGTGTAGGTCTCCATCTCGAAGTGCGTGCACAATCCCGGCGCAGTCTGCACCGCGTCCAACACGCCGAGCAAATGATCGGCCGTGTTGCCAAAGAGCGCCGTGGGCGCGCTGTGCAACGGGATGTGAAAATGGATGCGCCACTCTTCGCCCGGCTGCGGCGGATGCGCGGCGGCGTGTGCCAGCGCGACATCGAGATCTTTGTGGCGGGCGATGCGCCCGTCGGCCGTGCGCGCGATGACTTGATGAAAATAAACCCCCTCGGCAAATCCCGCCAACGCCGCGCGGACTTCCGGAGTGGGAACCACTTTGAGCCCGTTGCTCAGATGAATCTTGCTGAGCTTGATGCCGTGCTCGCGCAGCCGGCCGAGTGCTTCGCGCGGTTCCTCAAATTCCACGCCGAGATGGCAGCAGTCGTAGTTGACGCCCAGATACGCGTCGAGCCGTTCATCGCCGGGACGATCCGCGCGGAGTTGCTCGAAGAAGCGCACCGTCTCCGGCGTGGTCTCGAGATAACACAGCGGCTCGGGTTCAAGACCGAGATGAAGCGTCTTGCCCGTGGCTTGGCTCACTTGCGCGATGTGCTCCACGCAACGCCACAGATTGGCGCGCGCTTCCGTCACCTGAGTTTCGTCGCGGATGAATTCCTTGTACGAGACCGGCACGGTGCTGACGCTGCCCTCCACGCCTGCGGGCACGAGCTGCGCGAGCAAATCAAAAAGCAGATTCGTGTAGTCGAGCCGCTCGCGCGTGGTCCAGTCCGGCGCGTACACCTGTTCCTTCACGCGCGTACCGTGGAAGCGGCCGTAGGGAAATCCGTTGATCGTGAAAATGTAGCAGTTCTCTTTCTCCAACCACTTTTGGAATGCGAGCAGCGTGGCGCGATCGCTCAACTCGCGCGCAGCGTCGGAGCCGAGTCGCAGACCGATGGCGTAAGGTTTGCCCGGCGACACGCGGTCGCGCACGGCCATCGTGTATTGCTGCAACGTGTCCAACGTTTGCGGCCACGATTCGCCGCGATGAATGTTGGTGCAGTAGGCCAGATGCAGGCCGTGGTCGAGTCTCATGGGCCGTTGGTGGACTACGTTTGCGGCAGCTTGAATTTCGGGCACTGACTCATGAACTGTGCGGGGTTGCGGAAAATCACCTTGTCCACGAGATCGGCGTTCCACGCGCGCCGCCGCATCTCCAACGCCGTGCGCGGGACCGCCAGCGGAATGCTCACGCCCCAATCGCAAGCGCTGTTCATCCAGATGCGTTCGTGGCCGAAGCAGTCGAGCATGTCCACCGCGCGCGACGGCGAACATTTGCTCTCCGGATAGAGCGTCATGCCCGCCCAAAAACCGGCGTCGAGCACGAGACCAATCGTGTGCTCTTCCACGTGATCAATGATGCAACGCTCCGGCTGGATGCGCTTGTCGCTGCGCAGCACATCGAGGATGAGCCGCGTGCCTTTGAGTTTGTCTTCGAGATGCGGCGTGTGGACGAGGATGAGCGAGTTAGTGCGCGCGGCGAGATCCACGTGCAGCTCGAGCACCTTCATTTCGTTGCGCGAATTCTTGTTCAGGCCAATCTCGCCGATGCCCAGCACATTCGGCCGGTCGATGAATTGCGGGATGATGCCGATGACTTCCTGCGCCAGCTTCACGTCCTCCGATTCCTTCGGGTTGATGCACAGCCACGAGTAATGCGGCAGACCGAACTTCGCCGCACGTTTGGGCTCGTAATCCGTGAGCTGACAAAAGTAGTCGTGAAAGCCATCGACCGATGAGCGGTCGAACCCCGCCCAAAACGCCGGCTCGCACACCGCCGCGCAACCCGCCGTGACCATGTCCTGATAATCATCCGTCGTGCGACTGACCATGTGGCCGTGAGGTTCGATGTATCTCATGGATGATGGATGGGAGTTGATGGCTGATGGCCGCGTGCTGCGACGTCGAGCAGCGACCGCCGCAAGCCGCTCAGCATTCGCCCCAATTTGCTGGCATCTTCGTAAACTCGGTTGAAGTCAGCATCCGCGAGCAAACCCAGCCTCCGGGCAAGAGCGGCTTGCGAAGTGACTTCGAAGATGGATCCCGTGGCGATCTCCACGAAACGGGCAAAGTCCACCCGCGAACTCCTTGAGGAATCTTCGGCAATATTGGATGAAATGGAAACCGCTGCGCGCCGCATCTGGTTGGTTAACCCGAAACGTTCGGTGGTGGGGAAGTTCTTGGTGAGTGCGTAAATCAAATCAGCGAATGCCAAGGATTCTTGCCAGACTTCCAATTTCTCGAAGTTGAACATGCTGGCCGGTGTTTCCATCAACAATCAACCTGCACCCATCATCCCTTTGCCGACCACGCGCCGCACGCGCCTTTGCCGTGAGCTTTGGCGATGGGCTTGGTCGTGGGATCACTGAAAGCCAGCAGGACTTTCTCCGCGCGGCCCGGCTTCTTGCCGCTCAATTCCTTGATCGCCGTGCGAAAGGCATCGAGGCGGAAGTCGGCCTCGCCCTCGGCACGATCGGCGCGATCCAAGAACGCGGCGATGTCGATGAGCTTGTGTCGCGTTTCGATGAAATACTGGTCGAGCACTTGCTGGCGTGTCATAAAGTCATTGGCGTTGCGGCGAACCAATCATCGTCTCGCCGACTATTGTGAATAACCTGCCGCCGCGCAAGCCAGCAGCCGCTTGACGCGTTTTCGGTGGACGTGGTTTAATGACTGCAAGGAGGTTTTTGGATGCCCACATACGACTACTCTTGTACCAAGTGCGGAAAGGATTTTGAGTTGATCCAATCCATCAAGGCCAAACCGTTGACGACTTGCCCGAAGGATTCTTGCCAGCAATCCAAATGGGGCAAAGGCAAAGTGAAACGCCTGCTCGGCACGGGCGGCAGCATCATTTTCAAGGGCAGCGGATTTTACGGCACCGACTATCGCAGCGCCAATTATCAGGCGGGCGCGAAGAAAGATTCCGAGGGATCCAGTTCAACACCCAAAGAGTCCAAGGCCGATAGCAGCACCAAAGCCGCGACCAGCCCAGCGCCCGCTCCCGCTGCCGCGCCCGCGAGCAAGCCGGCTGCGAAGAAAACATGAGCCACGCTGCCCGCCATCCTGCGCGCACTGCCCATCGTTGGGCGGGATTCTTGTGCGCGCTGTTGTGGCTGGCGTGGCTGCCGATTGTCTCCGGTGCCGTGGTGTTGCCAGCGGGCAAAACGCTGGTCAGCACTTCAAAACAATTCGTGATCACCTCTGCGGTCACGCAACCGGCGCCCAACGCGCTCACGCCAACCCGTTCGGCCACCAACGTCATCACCCTCACTCCTGGCCGCGTCGTCATTCTTGCCGAGAAAATCAAGACGATCTACCTGCGTCATCTGGGCACCACCGACCAGTGGGGCGGGCAAATCCTGCTGCACTTGGAACCGGCCGGCAGCACACCCGTCGCGCCCGAGATGAAACGCACGCTGTACCGAGACGGCTGGCAATACCGCGTGACGTTGCCCGAACGCCTCTCCGCCGTGGACAGCATCCGCGTCATCGTGGATGCGTTACTGGAAGAGACCGCGCAGCGTTACAGTCGGCAGCCCGTGGAGATTCCGCTGTGGCTGCGCGTAGGCATGGCCGAGATGATCTGGGCCAGCGACGGCGTCAGCCTCACTTCCTCGGCGAATGTCCCGGTGATGTTTGACACCCTGCACCCCGATCCGCTGGGCGAGGCGCGCACCACGCTGCAACTGCACAAGCCCTATACCTTCGGCGATCTCTGCCTGCCGACGCGCCGCCAACTAGCGGCTGAGGGTTGGCAGATTTTCCGCGCCAGTGCCCACCTGCTCACTGCGGAACTGTTGCTGCGACCCGATGGCCCGGCGCAGTTGCGCGAGTTTCTCCGCCAACTGCCACGCTACCGCAACAGTGAGTTGGCCTTTCTCACGGCGTACAAATACGAGAACATGCTGGCGGTGGAGCAATGGTGGTCGGTGGCGTTAACACAGTTCCGCAGTCGCGACCGCTTCCGCCGCTGGTCCACCAAACTGAGCGTGCAGCGGATCGAAGAAGTGTTGATGATCGAGACGCCCACCGACACCAAACCGCAGCGCGCGCAGATCGCCATCGTGCAGATGAAACTGGGCGATCAAAAGCAGCGCTTGGCGCAGATCCTTTTTCAACTGCGCTCGATCCAAGTCAACGCGCCTCCTTCCCTGATCAAGTTGATCAACGATTATCACGAGGCGCTGCACGCGTACTATCAACAGCGCGGTCTGGACTCCCTGTCGCCGGAGTTGGCCATACAGACGGTTCCGGAAGATGCAGTCGCCAGACGATTGCGCGAGCAGTTGGATCAGCTCGACACCATCCTGATTGACATCAGTTTGTTGGGCGACATGGACAATTCTTTGGGCAAGACGGCACCGAACAATCCTCCAAGCGCGCCCAGCACAGGCCCAAAACCGCCCTTCCCACTTCCTGCGGGATTGCTGCAATTGCCGTGATTTATGCCGCCGCGCGGGCGACCTTGACACCTCTCCGCCTCAACTTATCATGCCGCCGATGTCAGCCCTTCCATTGAATGCAGCAGCATCGGAAGCAAACAATTTGCGACTGCGCCAGTTGAAGCAGTTCCACGCTGCTGGTCGTGGTGCGTGGGCTGATGTGGCTGACGCGGATTGGAACGACTGGCGGTGGCAGCTCAAGAATCGCATCACCCGCCTTGTGCAGTTGGAAACGTTGCTGCCCACGCTCACGCCCGAGGAACGCGCAGGCGTGCAATTGGCCGACACGAAGTTGGCGATGGCCATCACGCCGCACTTCTTTAATCTCATCGACGCCAATGATGTGAACTGCCCCATCCGCCGGCAGATGGTTCCGCGCGTGGAGGAAGCCACCACCAAGTCGTGGGAGACGAGCGATCCGTGCGGCGAAGATTCCCACTCGCCGGTGCCGGGCCTCGTGCATCGTTATCCCGACCGCGTGCTCTTTCTCGTCACCGATCGTTGCGCCGCGTATTGCCGTTACTGCACACGCTCGCGGCTGGTGAGCAACGCCAGCGGTTACGATTTTCAGCCGCAGTTCGACCGGCAGATCGAGTACATCGCGCAGCATCCGGAAATCCGCGACGTGCTGCTTTCCGGCGGTGACCCGCTGTTGTTAAGTGATGACAAGCTGGAAGATTTGTTGACGCGGCTGCGCGCCATTCCGCATGTCGAGTTCCTGCGCATCGGCACGCGCATCCCGATTTTCCTGCCGCAACGCGTCACGCCCGCGCTCTGCGCGATGCTCAAACAATTCCATCCGCTCTTCATCAGCATCCACGCCAATCACCCGCGCGAGCTGACGACCGAAGTGCGCGACGCGCTGGCGCGCCTGGCCGACGCGGGCATCCCGCTGGGCAATCAATCCGTGCTGCTGCGCCACGTGAATGACGAGCCGACGGTGATGATGGCGTTGGTGCAGAAGCTCCTCATGTGCCGCGTGCGCCCGTATTATATTTATCAGTGCGATCCCATCTCGGGTTCCGCCCATCTGCGCGCGAGTGTGCGGCGCGGGCTGGAAATCATGGAGAGTCTGCGCGGCCACACTACCGGCTATGCGGTGCCGCAGTTTGTTATTGATGCGCCCGGCGGCGGCGGCAAGGTGCCCGTCAATCCGGAATACGTGCTCAGCCACAACGCCGACCGCGTGGTCATCCGCAATTTTGAAGGCAAGGTTTTCGAATACATCGAAGGCGCAAGCCAACCTGTCCGCTACAAACCCAGTGAATCTTTCGCGGCGCCCAAAGCGCCCGAGCCAGTGCATGTGCGCCGGATGTAATCTGAAAATCCAAACATGAAAACACACCGCTACCTCCAACTCGTCGCACTCTGCGTCGCCACACTTTGCCTGCCGTCGCTGCACGCGGCTGCGCCCGCCAAATCCATCGCCGCGCAGCTCCAGCCGTTCGTGGAGAAAGGCGAGATGGCCGGCGCGGTCGCGCTCGTGGCGTCGAAGGACAAAGTGCTCGCCGTCGAGGCCGTCGGTTTCGCCGATGTCGCCGCGAAGCGCCCGATGAAAACCGACGCGCTGTTTTGGATCGCCTCGCAGAGCAAGCCCATCACCGGCGTCGCTTTGATGATGCTCGTGGATGAAGGTAAGCTGAGCCTCGACGATGCCGTGGAAAAATATCTGCCCGAGTTCAAGGAGTTGACCGTGGTGATCGGAAAGGAAGCGCCGCGCAAACCCGCGCATCCCATCACCGTGCGCGAGGTGATGTGCCACACCAGCGGCATGCCGTTCAAGTCCGCCGCCGAATCGCCCACGCTCGATGGGTTGTCGCTGCGCGACGCCGTGCTCAGCTACGCCAAGACGCCGCTCAATGCTGAGCCGGGCACGAAATATCAATATTCCAACGCCGGCATCAACACCGGCGCGCGGCTCATCGAGGTCATCGCGAAGCAGAGTTACGAATCGTTCATGGACGAGCGCCTCTTCCATCCGCTCGGCATGAAGGACACGACGTTTTGGTTGAACAAAGAACAGATCACGCGACTGGCCACGCCGCACAAACCCAACGCCGCGAAGACCGCGCTGGAAGCCACAACCATCAGCCAGCTCATCTATCCGCTCGACGATCGCAAGAAGCGTTATCCGATGCCCGCCGGCGGACTTTTCTCCACCGCGGCCGACGTCGCCAAGCTTTGCCAGATGGTGCTCAACGGCGGCGAACTCAACGGCAAACGTTATCTCTCCGCCGCTGCGGTGAAGCAAATGACCAGCCGGCAAACGCCCGCTTCGCTGACAGGTTACGGCGTCGGCTGGTCCACCGGCGGCACGAGTTTTGGTCACGGCGGCGCGTTGGCCACCAACATGTCCATCGACACCCAGAGCGGACTGATCACCGTGTGGCTGGTGCAACACGCCGGTTACATCGGCGACGGCGGCAAGGCGCAAGGCGTGTTTAATCAGGCGGCCAAGGCGCAGTTTGCTCCGCCGCCCGTGAAACCTTGAGCTAACGCTCAGCACCATTCACCGCCGCATGCCGCGCGAGACGAACGCCGCCAAGTCCCTGCGCTGCGCGAATATCATTGCCGGTCTGCAGCGCGCTTATCCCGATGCGCACTGCGAGCTGGGCCACGCCAACCCGCTGGAGTTGCTCGTCGCCACGATTCTCTCGGCGCAATGCACCGACAAGCAGGTGAACATCGTCACCACCGATCTGTTCAAAAAATATCGCACCGCCGCCGACTACGCCGCCGCGCCTGCCGATGAGTTTGCCAACGACATCCGCCGCATCGGCCTTTATCGCAACAAAGCCAAAAACATCCAGGCCACCTGCCGCCTCTTGATTGAACAACACGGCGGCGCTGTGCCGCGCACGATGGAGGAATTGGTGGCGTTGCCCGGCGTCGGACGCAAGACCGCCAACGTCGTTCTCGGCAACGCCTACGGCATCAACGTGGGCATCGTTGTGGATACGCATGTCGGCCGCCTGTCCGCGCGATTGGGACTCACGCGCCACACCGCGCCGGAGAAAATCGAGCAGGCACTCATCCAACTGGTGCCGCGCGAACACTGGGCCAACTTCAGCCACTGGCTCATCTGGCACGGCCGCCGCCGCTGCGCCGCGCGCAAGCCCGACTGCGCCCGTTGCGAAATTCGCACGCACTGCCCCAGCGCCAAGTGAACACGTGGCACCTGCTCCAATCCGGAAAAGGCGATGGCGCCTTCAACATGGCCCTCGACGAAGCGCTCTTTGAAACCGCCGCCCAACGCGGACGCCCCGTGCTGCGCGTGTACGATTGGACGCAACCCTGCGCCACCTTTGGCTACAGCCAGCCTTACGAGACAGTCGCTGCGGCCACCGCGCTGCGCCCGCTCATCCGCCGCATCACCGGCGGCGGACTCGTGCCGCACGGCGCGGATTGGACCTACAGCCTCGTCTTCCCGCCGCAACACGAGTGGGCCGAACTTTCTGCCAGCGCCAGCTACGAGCGGTTGCACGCATGGCTGCGCGACGCGTTCAGTGCGATGCAGATTGAAGCCACGCTCGCCCAAGATTGTCGCCGGCCCAAACCCGGCGAATGTTTTGAAGGCCACGAATTGCACGACCTGCTTTGGCGCGGCCGCAAAATCGCCGGCGCCGCCCAACGCCGCAATCGCAACGGCCTGCTCATCCAAGGCTCCGTGCAACCGCCATCAAACACTCGCTGCGCCGATTGGGTAGAGGCGATGACTCACGCGTGCGGCGGCACTTGGGTGCCGTTGGAATTAAACGCCACGCTGCAGGAGCACGCGCAGGAACTGGCCGGGACAAAATACTCCAGCACGGAGCACAACCAGCGCCGGTGATCAGCGGCGGATCCAACCGCCACCGACGACGAGGTCGTCCTGATAAAACACGCAAGCCTGGCCGGGCGCGATGGCGCGCTGCGACTCGTGCAGGCGCACTTGTGCAGTGCCATCCCCATCGGGATGCGGCGTGATCAGCGCGGGCGTGCCGGCGTGGTTGTAGCGGATCTTCACGCTGGCCTCGATGGCCGCAGGCGGTTGCGCGAAGGGAATCCAGTTGCAGCGCTCGACGATGAACGTGTCGCGTTCCAACTGTGCCTCGTCCCCAACCACGACGCGGTTGTTCGCCGCGTCCAACTCCACCACGTACAACGGTTTGGCGGAGGAGATGCCCAGTCCTTTGCGCTGGCCCACGGTGTAAAACTCAATGCCCTCGTGCTCGCCCAACTTGCGTCCGTGGACATCCACGATCTCGCCGCGATGCGGCTGGACGAGTCCCGCCTTTTTCAGGAAGCCGCCGTAATCATTGTCCGGCACGAAACAGATCTCCATGCTCTCCTCCTTGTCGGCCGTCTTGAGGCCGCAATGACGGGCGACCTCGCGCGTGTCGCTCTTGGTCTTTTCCCCCAGCGGAAACATCGCGCGCGCCAACTGCTCTTGCCGGAGCGAAAAGAGAAAGTAACTCTGATCCTTGCGCCCATCGAGACCGCGCTTGAGAAGCGTGCGCCCCGTCTGCGCGCACAGCGCGGTGCGGGCAAAATGGCCGGTGGCCACATACTGCGCCCCCAATTGATCGGCGCGCGTGAGCAGGCGGCCGAACTTGAGCTTCTCATTGCACATGACACACGGGTTGGGCGTGCGGCCGGCTTTGTATTCGTCGGCAAAATATTGGATGACGTGCTGCTGAAATTCCGCAGCCTCGTCCACGAGGTAGTACGGGATGCTCAAACTGTGCGCGACGGCGCGCGCGTCCATCACCGCCTGCGGGCCGCAGCATTTATCCTCGGCGCGGGAGACACAATCCTGCGGCCAGAGCTTGAGCGTGACGCCGATGACCTCGTAGCCTTGCTCCAGCAACAGCGCGGCGGCGGCCGAGGAATCCACTCCGCCGCTCATGCCCAACATCACCCGCGTCTTGCGCTCAGTCACAACAGTCATTTCAACCACCATTGAGGGCCTTGAGCGCCTTGCGCGCGTTGTCCACGCGCAGGATGAGCAGCCCTTTGCGCGAGTTGGGGTGGGTGGCGCAGTAGAGATATTCGATGTTCACCTTGGCAGCGGAGATTTTGCGCGCGATATCCGCCAGACTGCCGGACTTGTTGTCGCCCTCGATCATCAGCACCTCGTCTTCCACCACCAGCGTGCCGCGCTCCTCGAAAATCTCCAGCGCGCGTTGCGTGTCGCTGACCACCATGCGCACGACGCTGTGATCGACGGTGTCGCTGGTGGAGATGGCGTGGATGCTGATGCGGGCCTGCGCCAGCGCCTCGCAGACGCGCACGAGCGTGCCGGGGCGGTTGTCCAGAAAGATGGCAAGTTGTCGGGTGATTTCCATGCGGCCTCCTGTTGGGGTTGGGTTGGCTGCGGCTAATCTAGCACGCACACTTCACAACCGCCAGCGCTCGCGTGCGACGGCCGGTTTCTTACGGCAACGATGTGGTTCCCATCAGGAAGCGGTCGCACTCGCGCGCGGCACCGCGTCCTTCGTTAAAAGCCCACACCACCAAGCTCTGGCCACGGCGACAATCGCCGGCGGCAAATACTTTCGGAAGGCTCGTTGAGTACCGTTCGTGCTCGGCCTTGATGTTGGAACGCGGATCGCGCTCCACAGCGAGCTTTTCAAGGAGCGGTTGTTCCGGCCCGAGGAACCCCATCGCCAACAACACCAACTGCGCAGACACGATGCGATCTGTCCCGGGCACATCCACGGGCACGAACTGGCCCTTCTCATTTTTGTCCCAGCGGATCTGGATGAGATGAACGCCCGTGACGTTGCCATCACTGTCGCCGATGAATTTCTTGGCGGTCGTGAGATACACGCGCGGGTCCGCGCCGAACTTGGCGGCGGCCTCCTCCTGCCCGTAATCGAGCTTGTACGTCTTGGGCCATTCGGGCCACGGATTGTCTTGGGCGCGCTCCAACGGTGGCTGCGGTAAAATCTCCACTTGGATCAGACTCTTGCAACCGTGCCGCATCGCCGTGCCGACACAATCAGTGCCCGTATCGCCACCGCCGATGACGATGACATCCTTGCCCGCTGCGCTGATGGGCGGCGCCGTCTTGTCGAGCAGCGCCTTCGTGTTGAGGTGCAGATACTCCATCGCAAAATGGATGCCCGCGAGGCTGCGCCCTTCGACGGGCAGATCGCGCGGCTTGGTCGCGCCGGTGCAAAGCACCACCGCATCAAAGCCCTCGAGCAGTTCCTGGGAAGTGATGTCTTTGCCCACCTCGCAATTGCAGCGGAAGATCACCCCTTCGCGTTCCATCTGCTTGAGCCGGCGCAGCACGACCTTTTGCTTGTCGAGCTTCATGTTGGGGATGCCGTACATGAGCAGTCCGCCCGGCCGATCAGCGCGCTCAAACACCGTCACCCAGTGACCGGCGCGATTGAGCTGCGCGGCCGCCGAAAGTCCGGCAGGTCCCGATCCCACCACAGCGACCTTTTTCCCGGTGCGCTTCTTGGGCTTCTGCGGTTTGACCCAGCCCTCTTTCCAACCCCGATCAATGATCGAGACTTCGATGTTCTTGATCGTGACCGCGGGTGCGTTGATGCCCAGCACGCACGAGCCTTCGCACGGTGCAGGGCAGACGCGCCCAGTGAACTCTGGAAAATTGTTCGTCTTGTGCAGCCGATCCAGCGCCTCTTTCCACAGATCGCGATAAACCAGATCGTTCCATTCCGGGATCAGGTTGTTGATCGGACAACCGCTGGCCATGCCGCTGACCAGCGTGCCGTTGTGACAAAACGGAATGCCGCAATCCATGCAACGGCCGCCCTGCTCGCGCAGTTTTTGCTCGTCCATGTGCTCATGGAATTCGTTCCAGTCGCGGATGCGTTTGATGGCGCTGCGGTCGAGCGGCAGTTCGCGCAGGTACTCAATGAAGCCGGTGGGTTTTCCCATTTCTTAAATTCGTTCGAGGTGCAGAGGGGCGTTCATCCAGAAATCAACTGCCGCCAACGCGCGCCGCGTCCTTGGAGTTGGCCTCAAATGCAGCGTTGAGCGCGTCGTCGCCGGTGAGTCCGGCGGCCTTGGCTTTCTGGATTGCGATGAGCACACGCTTGTAGTCGCGGGGCATCACCTTCACAAACTTGGGCAGATACTGCGGCCAATCCTTGAGGAGGTTCGCGGCGCGGATGCTCTTGGTGTTGATGGCGTGGTTGCCGATCATCGCCTTGAGCGTCGCCACATCTTCGTCATCGGGCTTTTCGATGGCGACCATCTGCAAATTGCAGCGCGTGGCAAAGTCGCCCTTCTCATCCAGGATGTACGCCACGCCGCCGGACATGCCCGCAGCAAAGTTGCGCCCCGTCGGACCGAGCACCACGACGATGCCGCCGGTCATGTACTCGCAACCGTGATCGCCAATCGCTTCCACCACGGCATGCACGCCGGAGTTGCGCACGCCAAACCGCTCGCCGGCCATGCCGCGGATAAACACCTCGCCGCTCGTCGCGCCGTACAACGCCACGTTGCCGACAATCATGTTCTCCTCCGCCGCGAAAGTGGAAGCGGCGGGAGGGAACAGCGTGACTTTGCCGCCACTGAGTCCCTTGCCAAAATAATCGTTGGCCTCGCCTTCGAGCGTGAACGACATGCCCTTGGGCATGAACGCGGCAAAACTCTGCCCGGCGCTGCCTTTGAACGTGATTTGAATCGTGTCCTCCGGCAGACCCGCCGCGCCGTATCGCCGCGTGAGTTCGCTGCCGGTGATGGTGCCGGCCACGCGGTTCACATTGCGGATGGGCAACGTGGCGCGGACCTTTTCGCCGCGCTCCAAAGCCGGCTTGCACAGCTCCAGCAGAGTCGTCACATCGAGCGACTTGTCGATGCCGTGATCTTGCGGCATCTGACAGTAACGGCCCACCTCGGGGCCAACCTCGGGCTGATAAAGAATCTTGCTGAAGTCCACGCCCTTGGCCTTCCAATGATCAATCGCCTTGATCGGCTCCAACCGATCCGTGCGGCCGACCATTTCGTTGACGGTGCGAAAGCCCAGTCGCGCCATGATCTCGCGGACTTCCTGCGCGATGAACGTCATGAAGTTCACCACGTGCGCCGGATCGCCCGTGAAGTGCTTGCGCAATTCCGGATCCTGCGTCGCCACGCCCACCGGACAGGTGTTGAGGTGGCACACGCGCATCATGATGCAACCCAGCGCCACCAACGGCGCGGTGGCAAAACCAAATTCTTCCGCGCCCAACAGCGCCGCGATGACAACATCGCGGCCGGTCTTCAACTGGCCGTCGGTCTCCACCACGATGCGGGAGCGCAGATTGTTGAGGACGAGCGTCTGATGCGTTTCCGCCAAGCCCAGCTCCCACGGGATGCCCGCGTGTTTGATGGAGGTTTGCGGCGACGCGCCCGTGCCGCCGTCGTGACCAGAGATCAGCACGACATCCGCGTGCGCCTTGGCGACTCCCGCAGCGATGGTGCCCACGCCGACTTCCGACACGAGCTTCACGCTGATGCGCGCGTCGCGATTGGAATTCTTCAGGTCATGGATCAGCTCCGCCAAATCTTCGATCGAGTAGATGTCGTGATGCGGCGGCGGCGAGATGAGTCCCACGCCGGGCGTCGAATGCCGCGTCTTGGCGATCCACGGATAAACTTTGGTGCCGGGCAACTGGCCGCCTTCACCGGGCTTGGCGCCTTGCGCCATCTTGATCTGCAGCTCTTTCGCGTGGACGAGATAGAGGCTCGTCACGCCGAATCGGCCGGAGGCAACCTGCTTGATCGCGGAATTCTTCGAATCGCCATTCGGCAACGGAATGTAACGCTCGGGATCTTCGCCGCCTTCGCCGGTGTTGGATTTGGCCCCGATGCGGTTCATCGCAATGGCCATCGACTCGTGCGCCTCCTTCGAGATGGAGCCGTAGCTCATCGCGCCGGACTTGAAGCGTTTCAAAATGCTCTCCACCGACTCCACCTCTTCGATGGGAATGGCCGTGGCAGGTTTGAAATCGAGCAGCCCGCGCAGCGTGCACCAATTGTGGAACTGCTCGTTGACGGCCTTCGAGTAATCTTGGAACACCTTGTAGTCCGCGTTGCGAACCGCCTTCTGAAGTTTGTGCACCGTGTCGGGATTGAACAGGTGATACTCGCCATCCCGCCGCCACTGATAACGGCCGCCGACATCCAGCACGGGCGCGCCCACTCTGCGATCCGGAAAAGCACCCCGATGGCGCAGCTCGATTTCCTTGGCGATCTCTTCCATGCCGACGCCTTCAACGCGGGTCGGTGTCCATGTGAAATATTTGTCCACCACGGCCTCGCTGATGCCGATGGCCTCAAAGATTTGCGCACCGCGATAGGATTGGATCGTGGAGATGCCCATCTTGGAAGCGACCTTGATGACCCCCTTGACGGCGGCCTTCACATAATTCTTGCAGGCCGTCTTGTGATCCACGCCCACCAGCAATCCTTGGCGGATCATGTCGTCGAGCGACTCAAAGGCCAGATAGGGATTGATCGCCCCGCAACCGTAGCCGATGAGCAACGAGAAATGATGCACCTCGCGCGGCTCGCCCGATTCCAGCACGAGACCGATCTTGGTACGGGAATCTTCGCGGATCAGATGATGATGCACACCGCTGACCGCCAGCAACGCCGGGATGGCCGCGTTCTTCGCGTTCACCCCGCGATCGGACAGGATGATGATATTGATGCCCTGCGCGACGGCCTTGCTCGCCGCCTTGAACAAATCTTTCAGCGCCTTCTCCAGCCCCTTCGCGCCTTTGTCCACCTTGTAGAGGATCGGCAACGTGACGGACTTGTAGCCCGGCTGATGCAGGTGTTTGAGCTTGGCGAACTCCTCGTTCGTCAGGATGGGCGACTTCAGCTCGATGAGATGGCAGCTTTCGGGGATGGGCTTCAACAGGTTCTTCTCCGAACCAATTGTCGTGATGGCGCTGGTGACAATCTCCTCGCGAATGCAGTCAATCGGCGGGTTGGTGACCTGCGCAAAGAGCTGCTGAAAATAATTGTAGAGCAGTTGCGGCTTGCTCGACAGCACGGCGATGGGCGTGTCCGTGCCCATCGAGCCGACAGCTTCCACCCCGTCGCGCGCCATCGGGATCATCAGCATGCGCAGATCCTCGAACGTGTAGCCAAAGGCTTGCTGGCGCTGGAGCACCGTGTTGTGCGCCGGCTCCGGCAGATGCGCGGGTTCCGGCAATGACGCCAGCTCGATCAAATGTTGATTGAGCCAATGGCGATAAGGCTGTTCGCTGGCGATCTGGCTCTTGATCTCCGCATCGTCCACGATCCGCCCCTGCTCGGTGTCGATGTAAAACATGCGGCCGGGCTGCAGGCGGCCCTTCTGCGCGATGTTCTCCGGCGCGATGTCGAGCACGCCCACTTCCGACGCCATGATCACGAGGTCGTCTTTGGTGACGCAGTAACGCGACGGGCGCAGTCCATTACGATCCAGCGACGCACCGATGCGGATGCCGTCCGTGAACGCGATGCACGCCGGGCCGTCCCACGGCTCCATCAGGCACGCATGATATTCGTAGAACGCCTTCTTCTCATCGCTCATCGACTCATGATTCGCCCACGGCTCGGGGATCATCATCATCATCGCGTGCGGCAAAGAACGGCCGGCCAGCACGAGCAACTCCAGCACGTTGTCGAACATCGCCGAGTCGCTGCCGTGCGGATCCACGATGGGCAGGATTTTCTGGAGGTCCTCGCCAAACGCCTCCGACTCGAACAACGATTCGCGCGCGTGCATCCAGTTGATGTTACCGCGAAGCGTGTTGATCTCGCCGTTGTGCGCGATGTACCGGTACGGATGCGAGCGCCCCCAGCTCGGAAAAGTGTTCGTGCTGAACCGCGAGTGGATCAACGCCAGCGCCGTCTTCATCGACGGGTTTTTCAGGTCGGGGAAATACTGGTCCACCTGCTCGGTGAGCAGCATGCCTTTGTAAACCAGCGTCCGGCACGACAGACTGCACACGTACCAGAAATTGGCGCCGTCCTGCGTCGAGCAGCGGATCTCCGTGTAGGACCGCTTGCGGATGACGTAGAGCTTGCGCTCGAAGGCCAGATCATCATCCACGCCTGCCCCGCGACCGATGAACACCTGTCGCAGATGCGGCTCCGAAGACTTGGCCGTGTCACCCAGTGAACGATTGTCAGTGGGCACCGTGCGCCAGCCCAAAAAATGTTGCCCCTCCGAGTTGATGATCTTCTCGAACACCTGCTCGATCTTCCGGCGCTGCCGCGGATCGGGCGGTAGATAGATGATGCCCACGCCGTATTGGCCGGCCGGCGGCAGTGTGATGCCCACCGCCTGCGTCACCTCGTCGAGAAATTCATGAGGCGTCTGGATCAGGATGCCGGCGCCGTCGCCTGTGTTGGCCTCGCATCCACACGCGCCGCGATGATCGAGGTTTTTGAGGATCTGCAATCCTTGCTGAACCAGCGCGTGCGACTTGACGCCCTTGACGTGGGCAACGAAGCCTACACCGCAACTGTCGTGCTCGAACTGCGAGTCATACAACGATCCTTTGATAATCGGGTATCCCATGTCGTACAAAAGGGGGAGGACTATAAGCCTGCGCGTGCGCAGTGCAAAACAATTTTGCCCGCGC
>SIAW01000032.1 GCA_009695465.1 Pedosphaera sp. | reverse complement strand
AGGCGCCGGAGCGGCTTTGTCGTCAGGCTTCTTTTCGCCACAGCCCACCAAGGCGACTGACAAGGTGGCCAGGAACAACACGGTACCGATTTTCACGAGGATGTTTTTCATTGGTTTGTTGGATTGCTTTAGTGGTTGGATAACCTGCGGGGGATTTTCGTGAATTTGCCCTCGTTGTCAAAGTAAATCATCGCAGCGGCTTATCCACAGCGCGATGCCATCTGGCGTCTGCGAATGGGCTTGCGCGCCGCGCGCACGCGCCGGAAACTCCGGCCGTATGCACCTGAAACTCAACCGGCTTCTCGTTGCCCTTTGCCTGATGAGCGGCATCACCGCCACGGCCAAGCCCGAACAGGAATTTCGTCTGTGGGACGCTGCCGCGCCGGGTGCCAAAGGCGAAACGCCCAAAGACATTCCCACGCTGACGCCACATTGGCCGGAGAAGAAACTGGCGACTGGCGCAGTCATGGTCATCTGTCCGGGCGGCGGCTACGGTGGACTGGCCGCGCATGAAGGGCAGGACTACGCGCGCTTTCTGGCCGGTCACGGCGTCACGGGGTTCGTTCTTAAATATCGTCTTGGTTCGGCGGGCTATCGTCATCCGGTGATGTGGGATGATGTGTCCCGCGCCATCCGTTACGTGCGCGCCAATGCGAAGGAGTGGGGGCTGGATCCCGACCGCATCGGCGTGATGGGATCATCGGCCGGCGGCCATCTGGCATCCACCATCCTCGTGCATTTTGATGCAGGCCAGCCCGAGGCCAAAGATTCCATCGACCGCGTCAGCTCGCGCCCGAGTCTGGGCGTGCTGTGTTATCCCGTCATCTCGATGGGCGAAAACACCCACGGCGGTTCGCGCAACAATTTGTTGGGGCCGACGCCCACGCCCGAATTGGTCAAGCTCCTCTCCAACGAACTGCAGGTGCGCAAAGATACGCCGCCGACTTTTCTCTGGCACACCGTGCAGGACAGCGCGGTGAAGGTGGAGAACAGCCTGAACTTCGCCGCCGCGCTGCGCCGGCAAGGCGTGCCCTTCGCGCTGCACGTTTATCAGAACGGCGCGCACGGGATGGGCTTGGGCAGCCGGCAATTTGACGCGGCGCAATTCCATCCGTGGACACGCGACTTGGTGTTCTGGCTCAAGGAACACAAGTTCACCCCGTGATGCCGGCGGCGCAGAGCGCGATACGGCTGAGCCTGGCTGCAGCGCTGGGGTTGTTCGCCGCATGCGATCCTTCCGCGGCGCCAGTCCCCGAACGCCCCGCAGTGCCCTTCGATCACGACCACCCGCAACTGCGCGCGTTTCTGCAACAGCACGTGCGCCACGGGATGGCGGACTACGCGCAATTCAAAGAGGGCAACGCCACGCTCGACGCTTATCTCGCGCAGGTGGCGCAGGTGCCGCGCGCGCAGTTTGAAGGTTGGACCGTGCCGCAGCGCCTGGCTTTTCTGCTCAACGTGTACAACGCCTCCATGCTGCGTCTGGCCGCGCGGCATTATCCGCTGGATGAAGTCACGGACATCGGCGGCTTCGGTTCCGTCTTCAAAATGCCGGTGGTGGAATTGTTCGCGCGCAAACATTCGCTCGACGACGTGGAGCACGGGATGATCCGCCGGCAATTCCGTTCGCCGCAGGTCCACTTTGCGTTGGTGTGCGGCGCGCGCAGTTGCCCGCCGTTGCGCAACGAGCCGTACACCGCCGCGACATTGGAGACGCAGTTCGCCGATCAAGCGCGGCAATTTCTCGCCGACCCCAAGAAGAACCGCGTGGATGTGGCGCGCAAGGTGGTGCACCTCTCGCCCATCTTCAAATGGTTCAGCGAAGACTTCGGCAAGTCCGACCGCGAGATCATCGAGTTTGTCGCGCCGCACTTTTCTGCGGAGGCCGCGGCGGCGCTGCGCGCGGGCGGATTTTCGCTCCAGTACACCGACTACGACTGGTCGCTCAACGACGCCAGCGCCGCGCCGCGCGAGAAATGACTTGCCACCACGGGCCAATCGCTGCGTAATTCCCGCGCCAAGTTGCGCACCCTTAGCTCAATTGGATAGAGCGTCTGACTACGGATCAGAAGGTTTTAGGTTCAACTCCTAAAGGGTGCGCCAGTATTTTCTTCCTGCGATGAATGCGCCGATGCCTCCCCAAAATCTCCCGCCACTGGCCGGTCTGTGCAGCATGGAAGAGGCGATGCGGCCGGGCTTGGCCGTGGCCGAATGCGTGCGCCGGCTAAAGCATCTGCACTACGCGTTCAAGCGGCTGCACGAGATTTTCACCCAGCGCATCACCGGCGAGCCGTTCTACGAATTGAAGATGGGCTACAGCCACCACGCCTATTTGTGCGCCGAACATGCCAGCACGCTGCGCCGGCGCGTGGGCGAGATGCGCGAGCCGCCGTTGGGGTTGGATGAAATGCCCAACGCGGCGCTGGGAATTTTCTTTGATGAGATTCTCGCCGCGCCCACGACGGAAGAGTTGGTGCTGGGATTGTATGAGGTGGCGTTGCCCGCGGTCGAGGCCGCGCTGGAGCGGCATTTGGAAATCACCAATCCGCTGGCCGACAACCCGACGGTGCGCCTGTGCAAGTTCGCGCTGCTTGAACTCGACGAGATGTGCACCTACGGCGCGCGCGCGGTGGGCAGCGTGGTCACGCCGCAGATCCGGTCGCGCGCCGCATCGTGGCTGGGCTTATTGGAGCAATGCCTGTCAGCGGCCGGCGGCATGGATGGCGCGCAAACACCCGACGGCACGCCTATTACACGTCAGTACTCCGCCACGCCGCACGTCTTTGATGGCACGCCCAAACGCGACGCGCGTTTTCCAGACCCCTACAACATGGGCGTCAACGCGGAGGTCTTTCTGTACGACCCGGCCATGCCGCCGCAGCCCAAGACGCTGATGATGTTTTACAAGCGCCTGCGCGAAATTGACGTGCCGGAGATGATGGCCAGCATCATCGCGCAGACCCCCGGCAAACCGTGGGCCTACTATCACGACATGACGCGCCAACTGTGGGACGAGGCGCGCCACGCGATGATGGGCGAGGTGGGCTTCGCACAACTGGGCATCGACTGGCCCGGCAAGGTGATGGTGAATTTCACGTGGTCGCTGGCATTAAACACCCAGCTCGCCCCGGCGGAGCGGCATGCGGTGCTGTATTTCATCGAGCAAGGATTGATGCCCAAGACTGGCAAGCGGTTTGAGTGGGAAGTGGGACAGGCCTCCGGCAATGTTCTCTCGGCGTTGTTCCAGGATTACGATTGGGCCGACGAGGTGTTGCACGCGCGCATCGGCCGCGACTGGTACCTCAGCGGCTTTGATAATCCCAAGGTTGCCGTGGCGTACGGCGACGAGTGCTGGTCGCGCGTGTTGATGGGCTGGGCCGAGTGGCGCGAGCAAGGGCTGACGGCCCATCGCAATTGGTGGCCCGATTTGTACCGCGCGGCCTGCGAGCGTTGGGGCATCGAGCCTGATCCGAAAGTGCTGGCGTTTGACACCTCCTATCAGCAGGTGCGCGCCGATCTCAAAGTGATGTCGGTGTCGGGCTAACCGCCTTTGCGCAGCGCCGCGGCCAGCGCGTGCCCGGCCCACACGGCCAGGAGGCACAGCGCGATGGAGAGCGCGACGTTCATCGCCGCCTTCGCGGGTTGTCCGGCTTGGAGCAGTTCCAAGGTCTGCAGGCTGAACGCCGAGAATGTGGTGAACCCGCCGCAGAAGCCCACGATCAAAAACAGTCGGGGCAGGGAATCAGGGCGCTCTGCATTCACGAGCACTCCCGCCAGCAGACCGACCAGGAGCGATCCCACGACATTCACCAACAGGGTGCCCAGCGGAAACTCGCTGCCATAACGGCGCGCCATGATTTCGGTGGCGGCGTACCGCGCCACACTGCCCAGCGCGCCACCCAAAGCCACCCCTAACCAGACCATCGCGCGTTGGCGTTAGTTGGATTTGGTGCTGGCTGCTTCTTTGGGCTTGGGCAACAGGCGGGCGTAATCGCTGAGGATGCGCAGGGTCTCGCGCATGCTCGCGTCCATCGCCTCCTCGGGTTGCGGCAGGGGAACGTCGGGATTGCCTGCATCGGGCGGCGTGGTCGCATCGGGCTTTTTAACGGCCACCTTTTTGAGCGGGCCACCGGTGCGCGCGGTTTCCAGATCCAACTCATAAACGACTTCGGTCAAGGCGGGCCGGGCGGCGCGTTCTTTGGCGCGCGCATCGGTGCGGGTCTTTTGTTCGGCCTGCTCGCCACGCCGTTCCGCTTCGTTCACGGAAAGAGTCTTGTCGGTGATCTGCTTTTTCACGCGGTCAACATCCTCGTTGATGTACTGGAAATCGCGGCTGCCTTTGAGGCGCAGTTCCGACGCTTTGCGCAGATTCTCCAGATGCGCTTTGACGCGGTCTTGCACTTGGAAATCTGCAGCGGGGATGGGTTTGACTTTCAGTGCGCGCGGCAGGCTGGCCTCGCCGATCTCCAGATGATCGAACACGGAAGGCAACACGATGTCGGAGAAGACGCCGTCGAACTGCGTGGTGGTGCCGGCCACGCGATAGAAGGTGGAGATGGTGAATTTCAGCCGGCCACCGTCCTCGCCCAAGCCGCGCGCCAGCGTGTTGTTGAGCGGGATGAGTTGTTGCACCGTGCCTTTGCCGTGAGTGGTTTTGCCGCCGACAATCAGCGCGCGCCCGTAATCTTGCAGTGCCGCAGCGACAATCTCGCTGGCCGAAGCGCTAATGTGGCTGGTGGCGACAATCAGCGGGCCGTCGTAGGGCGTCTCAGCGTCGTTGTCGCGCATGACGCGGGTGTTACCGTTGCTGGTGACCACCTGCACCACCGGGCCATTGGGGATGAAAAGGCCGGCCATGTTCACCGATTCGGGCAAGATGCCGCCGCCGTTGTGTCGCAGATCCAACACCACGCCGGCGACGTTCTCTTTCTTGAGGCGCTCGATGATCGTCTTCACATCGCGCACGCAGCCTTCGTAAAATCCCGGCAGCGTGATCACTCCCAAACGCTCGGCTTTGCCCGCCTTGTCTTTGGTCTCGACCACGAAGCCCTTGGCCATTTGATCGGCCAGCTTCACTTCCGCGCGGGTGATGGTGATGACTTTGCGATCGGTGGCGCCCACGGGAATGATCGTGAGCTTGACCACGGTGTCCTTCTCGCCGCGGATCATCTGCACGACTTTGTTGAGCTTCATGTCGGTGACTTCAACCGGCTCCTTGTCCCCAGTGTTCTGGACGGCGACGATGCTGTCATTGGGCTGAAGCTGCTTGCTCAGCGCCGCGGGGCCGCCGGCCATGAGGCTGACAATCTTGGTGACGCCCTCGTCGCTGCGCAGCACCGCACCGATGCCGTTGAGCTTCATCTTCACGCTGCCGATGTCAAAATTCTCCGCCTCCAACGGGCTCATGTAATCGGAGTGCGGATCGTAAGCACGGCTCATGGAGCTGAGGTAAGTCTCAAGGATTTCGCTCAGCTCATACTCCTTCATGGTCTTGAGCTGGCGATCGTACCGGCGGCGCACCGCCTCGCGCGAGGTCTTGTCCGTCTCAGCGGTGAGTTTGTCGGCGGTCTTGAGCAGGCGGTCATTGAGCAACTCCAGCTTCACGCGCGCGCGCCAAAGCTGCGTGGTCTCCGCCTCGTCCTTGGGCCACGCTGCCTTGTTGCGGTTGGGCAACATCCGCTCTTTCACGGTGAAATCGTACTTCTCATCCGACAGCTTTTTGACCAGTGCCACGCGCTCTTCCAACCGCTTGAGATACCGTTTGAAGATGGCGTGCGCTGGGGTGATGTCGCCTTCCGTGGTCAGGTCATCCAGCTTCGTGCCGTATTCTTTCTGGAACTCATCCACGTCCGCCTGCGAAAAAATCATGTGATTGAAATCCAGCACGTCCAGATAGTTTTTCAGGAAAATGCCGGAAAGCTCATCGTTGAGCGGCGTCTGGCGGAAATGGATTTGCCCCACCAGATAGCCGACCGCCTTGGCGACCTTGCTGGCCTGATCAGGGTTGAGTTCAGCGCCGGAGAGTGTCGCGGCCAAGGTCAGCGAAAGCCCACAGAGTAAGGATGTTTTCATTGGCAAATACATGGTGGTGGGGTTTGACGACACTGGCAACCATTATCCATCAACACGGTTTTTCCTTTGCGGAAACGGCACCCACGGCTAGCATCGCGCCAACGCAAAAACGAAATCCATGAGCCGACTGCACTTCAAAATCACCGTTGGGATTCTTGCCGCCGCACTGGCGGGACTGCTTCATCTGGCCTGCCAAACGACCCGCTCCGAGGACGGCTTCGTCAGCTTGTTCGATGGCCGCACGCTGAAGGGTTGGGCGCAAGTGGGCGGAGTGGGTTACGCCGTCACCAATGTCGTGGACAAAGGCGTGACCAATGCCGTCATCACTTGCATCAAGGGCACGGGCGGCAATCTGCTTTCGCAGGAGGAGTACGAAGACTTCATCCTGCGTTTTGAGTTTCGCCTGACGGCTGGTGCCAACAATGGACTGGGCATTCGCTGCCCCAATGTGGCCACGAATCTCCACCACGACGGGATGGAGTTGCAGATCCTCGACGACAGCGCCGCCAAGTACGCCAAGCTCAAGCCCACGCAATATCACGGCTCGCTCTACGACGTGCAGGGGGCGCAGCGCGGCGCGCAAAAACCGGTGGGGCAATGGAACGAGCAGGAAGTGACCGTGCGCGGGCGGCAAATCACCGTCGTGCTCAACGGCCGGAAGATTCTCGATGCCGACATCAACGCACTGCGCGATGCTGACACGCTGCGCAAACATCCGGGCTTGCTGCGCGACAAAGGGCACATCGGCTTTCTGGGCCACGGCGATTCCATGGATTTCCGCAACATCCGCATCCGCGAATTGCCGCGTGCCATTCTCAACAATGTGCCGCCGTCGGGATTCAGCGTGCTGTTTAACGGAAAAGATTTGACCGGCTGGAAGGGGTTGCTGGCTGCTCCCAACGATAATCCCATCAAACGCGCGCTGCTCACGCCCGCCGCGTTGCGCACCGCGCAGGACAAGGCCGATCAGCGCATGCGCGACCACTGGGCGGTGGAGGAGGGCGCACTGGCGTTCGATGGCAAGGGCGACAGCTTGGCCACCGCGCGCGACTATCGCGACTTCGAGATGTTGGTGGAATGGAAGATCCTCGCGAAGGGCGACAGCGGCATCTATCTGCGCGGCACGCCGCAGGTGCAGATCTGGGATCCGCGCGGGGGCGAGACCAACGCGGTGGTGGGTTCGGGCGGGTTGTACAACAACCAGAAAGGCGCGAGCAAACCGTTGGTGGTGGCTGATCAAGCGGGCTGGAACCGTTTCCGCATCCTGATGGTGGGCGATCGCGTGCATGTGTTTCTCAACGGCACACTCGTGGCGCGCGATGTGGCGCTGGAAAATTTCTGGGACCGCACGAAGCCGCTGTTTGAGTCCGGCCAGATTGAGTTGCAGAACCACGGCAACAAACTTTGGTTCCGCAACATTTACGTCCGCGAGTTGAAGTAGCGGCTGGCCGCTGCCCTCGTGCGGCGGCATGGACATTCTTGGGCTTGTGTGCGGATGGCGGTGAGCGGTACACTTTGGCCGCACACCAAATCATTCCACACATGAGAAACACCATCACTCGCCGTCATTTTTTGGGAACCTCCACACTGGCCGTCGGTGCCGGTCTCTTTCACATCCGCGCCTCCGGGCAGGCGGCTAATGCCAAATTGAATGTCGCCGTGGTGGGCGTGGACGGGCGCGGCGCGGGCAATCTGGCGGGCGTGGCCGGCGAGAACGTGGTGGCGTTGTGCGATGTGGATGGGGCGCGACTGGCGGCGGCGGCGCAGAAATTTCCCAAGGCCAAGACGTACCGGGATTATCGGCTGATGCTGGAGCAGAAGGGCATTGACGCGGTGGTGTGCAGCACGCCCGACTTCTCGCACGCGGTCATCGGTGTGGCGGCGATGAAGAGCGGTCACCATCTGTACTGCGAGAAGCCGATGGCGCATCGCATCTCGGAGGTGCGCGCGTTGACGGTGACGGCCGCGAAGGAAAAGCGCGTCACACAACTGGGCACGCAGATTCATGCGGGCACCAATTATCGCCGCGCGTCGGAGTTGATCCAGAGCGGCGCAATCGGCGATGTGACCGAGGTGCATGTCTGGGCCGGCGCGACGTACGGCAACATCGCACTGTCGGCGCCCGACGCGCCCATCCCGAAAGATCTGGATTATGACTTGTGGCTGGGACCGCTGCCGTACCGGCCGTTCCGCAAGGAGTATGCGCCGTTTCATTGGCGGCACTTCTGGCAATTTGGCGGCGGCACACTGGCAGATTTCTGGTGTCACTTTTCAGACTTGGCGCATTGGGCGCTGGAACTTTCGCACCCGCTCACCGTCCACGCGGAAGGCGCAAAGGCCAGCGACGAGCTGGTGACGGTGGCGATGAAGGTGCGCTACGAGTATCCGGCGCGCGGCAATAAACCGCCGGTGAAACTCACGTGGTATCAAGGCGGCGAGAAGCCCGCACTGCTTACCGAGGAACAGAAAAAGCAGTGGGGTTCGGGCGTCCTCTTCGTCGGTGCCAAAGGCATGTTGCTGGCGGATTACGGCCGCATCGTGCTGTTGCCGGAGGAAGGCTTCAAAGGATTCGTGCGGCCCAAACCGTTCATCCCCGATTCCATCGGGCATCACGCCGAATGGATCAAGGCGTGCAAAGAAGGCGGCCAGACGACGTGCAACTTTGGTTACTCGGGGCCGCTCACGGAGTGCGCGCTGCTGGGCATCGTCTCGCATCGCGTCGGCAACAAAAAGCTGGAGTGGGATTGGAAGACGATGAAGGCCACCAACTGTCCGGAGGCCGACAAGTTCATCAATCACGACTATCGGCCCGGCTGGAAGTTGTAGGTCTGAGCACTTGCCATTACGACGAACCCTGCTAACGTGGCAGGCATGAAACCCCGCCTGTCATTGCGCCCGCTCGACTGCGCGTTGAGGGCCGACTGCGCAGGTTGCTGAGCATCTCCAACCCCAAACGATTATGGATAACGAAATTGCACTGCTCCAGACCAACGAACTGGCGCGCGTCACCTCTGCGGTCGTCACCGCACTGGCGGTACTCTTGCTCGTCATCATGTATCAGAAGAACCGAACCGGCCAGACCGTGAAAGTCTGGCTCTGCTCCGGACTGGCAGGAGTGCTTGCGGGCGCGGCTGGTTTTTTTGGTGTCCTGCATTACTCGGGCCACGTCATCGAGAAAGTCGCTGCCGCGTCTGCTGCCGGTGGCAATCAGAATTCCACAGCGTCGGCCGGAGCAGGTTCCAAAGGTGGCGGTCCCGGGGGCGGCATGATGATGGGCGGCCCCGGTGGTCCTCCCGGCGGCGGGATGATGATGGGTGGCCCCGGCGGTGGTGGCAAAGGTGGCGGCAGCAAAGGCGGCGGTGGAGGATTTGGGGGCGGAGCGCCCAGTCCCAAGGCGACGCTCACCGGCTTGGTTCGCAAATTGGAACTGCTCACCGGCGATGTCGCCATCAAACTCACCGATGAGCAGAAGCAGGCGTTGGGCAAGGAATTGGCGGGGTTGGAGACGGAGAAAACAATGTCCGACGAACAGGCGCAGGCCAAACTCGATGCCATCAACAAATTGCTGGATGACTCGCAGAAGGCGACGCATCAAAAGATCGCCCTGCCGCGAGTGGGCGGCGGTGGGTTTGGCGGTCCGCTGCCTGATCCCACTGCGAATCCATTTTCAGAGACCAACAGCTTGAACGCGCTCAAGACTTTTCGCACGCGCCTTTGAGCCGTTGCCGCTGCGGGTGCGCGTGGTGAATGAGTCCGGCTCGACAAGCGCGGCTCTTCCTGAAAGCCTCGCATGAGGGTGGATAAATTCGATCAACTACGTTCGCTCCTGCGTTCTTACGGCTCCTGTTTGGTGGCGTACTCCGGCGGGGTGGACTCGGTGTTGCTGGCCAAAGTGGCCCACGAAGAGCTGGGGCCGCGCATGCTTGCCGCGATTGCCGATTCGCCCAGCCTGCCGCGCCGCGAATTGGCCGAGGCACGCGAGATGGCCACGCGCTTTGGATTCCCGCTGGAGATTCTTAACACGTCGGAATTTGCCAATCCCGAGTACACCGCCAATCCGGCCAACCGCTGCTATTTTTGCAAACACGAGCTGTTCACTCACCTTGCGCCGTTGGCCCGCTCGCGCGCGATGGCTGTGATTGCCTACGGCGAAAACGCCAGTGACATCGGCGATATCCGCCCCGGCGCACTGGCCGCTGAGGCATTCGCCGTGCGCGCTCCGCTCAAAGAAGCGGGGCTGACCAAGGCCGACATCCGCCAATTCTCCGCCGCGCTGGGATTGCCCACGGCCGACAAACCGCAGATGGCGTGCCTCTCCTCGCGCATCCCCTACGGCGAAATCGTCACGCCGGAGAAGACGGGGATGATTGAGCAGGCGGAGGATGTGCTGCGCGCGCTGGGATTTTACGATGTGCGCGTGCGACATCATCAGGAAGGCCCCCGCGCCAGTGTGGAGGTCGGCCCGGATGAACTGCCCCGATTGCGCGAGGAGGAAACATGGCAGGCGGTGCAGGCGTCTCTGCAAGGGATTGGCTACGCGCAGGTCATCCGGGATGAACGCGGTTATCGCCGGGGTCATTTGAACGCGGGCCAGCCTCATTAGAGCGCATGCCGGAATTCACTTACAAAGCGAAACGCGCGAGTGGCGAAGTGGTTCAAGGCACGCTCGACGTGGCCGACCGCGCCACGGCGCTGCGGCACATTGACCGGCTGCGGCTGGTGCCCATGGCGGTGGACGTCGTTGGGGCCAAGCCCAAGGCGAAACCCGCGACCATCGCGCGCACGTTGCCCAGGGTTGCACGCGGGAAGAAAATGAAGAAACCCAAGTTGCAGGACTTGGCCAACTTCTCGCGCCAGCTCGCCAATCTGATCAAGTCGGGCATGACATTAAACGCCGCGCTGGGCAGCATGACCTCGCTGGAGATGGGCGGGGTGCCCACCGAGGTTGTCAAGCGGCTGCAAGAGGAGGTGCTGGAAGGCAAGACGCTCTCCTCGGCGATGGCGGCGTATCCGGACATCTTCTCCGACATGTACGTGAACATGGTGCGCGCGGGTGAGCAGAGCGGCTCCATGGAGCCAGTGCTGCGACGATTGGCCGACCACTACAAGCGCTTCGCCGAGCTGCGCCACAAGGTCACCTCGGCGATGATTTACCCGGCGTTCGTGATGGGCGTGGGCGTGATCATGGTTCTCTTTTTCATGTTCTTCATGATGCCCAAATTCGAGGAGATCTTCGAAGGGATGGCCGGCCCCGGCGGGCGCGCGGTGGAATGGCCACTCGCCACGAAGATCGTGATGGACATCAGCAAGACGCTGGTGAAGCCGTGGGTGATGATCACGCTGGCGGTGCTGACGATGGTCACCGTGGTGCTCGTGCGCCGGTACATGGCCACGGATGCGGGGCGCCGTTCGTGGGATGCCTGGCTGCTGCGCGCGCCGTTGCTCAAGGGTATTGTGCAGCCCAATCTCTTCGGGCAATTCGCCAGCACACTGGGCGCGCTCTTGCAGAACGGCGTGCCGGTGCTCACCGCGCTGCGCATCACCCAGCAGGTGGTGCCCAACATGGTGTTGAAAGAGGCCATCAAAGCCACGCACGATGGTGTGACCGACGGTAAGACCATCGCCCAACCGCTGGCCCGCGCCACGATGGATGGTAAAGTGGATGGCAAAAAAGTTTTCCCGCAGTTGATGATTGATATGATCCACATTGGCGAGCAGACGGGCGACGTGCCCGGCGCGCTCAACAACGTGGCCGAAACCTACGAGAACGAGCTGTCCGAAAAGTTGCGTGTGATGACCACGTTGATCGAGCCGGTGCTCATCGTGGTCATCGCGGTGTTCGTGGGCTTCCTGCTTTTTTCAGTCCTGTCGGCGATGTTCAAAATCACGTCCAGCATCGGGAGATGATCGTGCGCCACACCGTCCCCCATTCTCGCCGCGGCTTCACCTTGATGGAGGTGATGATCGTCGTGAGCATCATGGCCGTGGTGATGGCCGTGGCGATGCCGGCCATCTTCCGTTCCGCGCGCAAGCAACCGCTGCAACTGGCGGTGGACGCCGTGAGCGGCATCTGCACCAAGGCGCGCACGGAGGCCATCCTCAAACGCCAACGCCGGCAGGTTTATTTTGCGCTCTCGGGCAAACCGCGCAGCGTGGTGTTGCTGGGGCCGGGGGCTGTCCGCACGGAGTTTGGCGGCAACGGAGAAGCCGTCAGCACGCAAACAGCCGCCACGGAAATCGCGCGCATCATCCTGCCTGATATTGTGGAGATCACGCCGGCGGATTCCCAACTCATCACCTTTCGTCCCGACGGCACTTGTGATGGGATCACGCTGGAATTGCGCGCCGAAGGGCACAGCTACAAAATCGAGCTGGAACCGGCGACGAGCCTGACGTTGATCAAGGAGAACTATTGATGCGACGCGTGCGCAGAACTTGGTACGGCTGGACGCAGTCCTTCACGCTGCTGGAAGTGGTGGTGGCGATTGCGATTTTCTTCACGGCCATCTTTGCCGTGCTGCAATTGGTGTCGCAGAACATGAGCCTGGCGCGCGCCCTGCAACGCAAACGACCGGACCTCGGCACGCTGGCCGGCCGATCGCTCATGGATACCAACTGGAGTCTGGGGGGACGCGAGGCGCCGATGGATTCAGATTTCGAGAGCAACCCCGGCGGCAGTGCGGGATCGCTCTTCCGGCGCAGTCGCTGGGAACGCAATGCCCTGTTGATTGCGCCGAACATCTCGCAGACCAACGGACTTTACCGCGTGGACTTGTGGTTGACGGAAGATCTGGCCAATCACCAGGTGCCCTCGCAGATGAGCATCCTCATCTATCGGCCATTGGGATTGGAGGTACCACCATGAAACAGTGGATCGCAAAACACCGCGCCGCTCGCCGCATGGGCGCACGCGCCCTCGCCGGCTTCTCGCTGATTGAGACGATGGTGGCCGTGAGCATCTTGGCGATGTCCATGACGGCCATCTATTACACGTGGACGGCGATCCTGCGCGCAACGCGGTCGGGGGCCGAAGTGGCCGCGCACGTGCAGCGCGAGCGCGTGGCCTTGCGCACCATCGAGGAGGCGTTGAGTTGCTCGGTGATTTACAGCCACGTCAACGGCCAGCAAGCAGCCGCCACCAACACCCTCTACTCGTTCCTTTGGCAGAGCCTCAACGGCAATCATCATGAGGTGAGCTTTGTCGCACGGTTGCCCGAGGATTTTCTGGGTAACGCGCTCTTCCCCGACCAACCCTTGCGGCGGGTGAGTTTCACAGTCGAGAAAAACGCGGAAGGCCGTGAGGACCTGATTCTCCGCCAACAACCCTTGAATGCGTTGAGCGAGGCGGCAATGGGCGTGGATCTGCTGGCAACGCGCATGGTGCTGGCGCAGAACGTGGAGATCTTCCAATTCTTTTTCTGGAGTACCATCGTCAATGACTGGGTGGATTATTGGGATACGCCGGAGGATTTGCCCGAGCGCGTGCGCATCATGCTTGCGTTGCGCGACCGGCAGGGGAACGAGGCGATGGCGGAGGCGTTGAGCGTGCGCGAATTTTCCATCCGCGCCGAGGTCATCACCAAAGACATGCTCGCGCCCGATCCGCCCGCCGCCACTGCGATGGCTGGAGGTAGAGGCGGTGGAAAATTTAATCCCGCCAATCTGCCACCGCAGGTGATCGCGCGCTTCGATAGGGACGGTGACGGCAAATTGAATGAAAGGGAACTGGCGGAACTGCAGGCCGCGATGGAGAACATGAAAGGGCGGCCCGGTGGTCCCGGCGGCGGCATTGTGGACATCGGCAAAGGCGGCGGTGGAAAAGGATTTGGGCAAGGGCCAGGCGGTGGCGGCGGCGGAAAATTCGGCGGTGGGGGCGGTGGTGGCGGCGGTGGGCCCAAGTAAGACACAATGCAGACACGCGGTCCAAAACATCTCCGCGCCCGTGCGTGGAACCGTCGTCGCAAAGGCGTGGCCTTCGTGATGGTGCTGCTGGTGATTCTTGTGCTGGCGGCGTTGGCCGGTGGGTTTGCCTCCAACATGCGCATCGAGGCAGCACTGGCGCGCAATACCTCCAATGAGCGGCGACTGGAATGGCTCTGCCGTTCCGGCGTGGAGATGGCGCGGTATTTGGTGGGACAACAAGCGGCGATCCGGCAGCAGCCCTTCACGGCGCTCAACCAAAAATGGGCCACCAACAGCGGCAGCACTAACACCATCCTCACCTACATCAATACGGCCGACACGGGCTTGGCGGAGGGCAACGTGCTGGGCCTGCTGCAGAATGGCGACGAGGAGTGGCAGGAGTTTTTGAAGGCGGCGAAGGTGAAGGTGGAGATCGTGGACTTGGAGCGCAAGCTGAACATCAACTGGGTGGCGCAGCAGTATTACGGGCGTCACCCGATGGAGCGTGCGATGCGCGATGACATGATGGCCGTGCCCAACACGGCGTGGAGCACTGTTATTGATTGCATCGAAGATTGGGTGGATCCCAATGGCGACGCGCGCATCAACGGCGCGGAGGGCAGCTATTATCGCGCGTTTGGCTACGACTCCAAGAACACGCTCATTGACGATCTCTCCGAACTGCTGATGATCAAAGGCATCCGTGGAGAACGGGAGTGGCTAGTTACTGGGCGCATCCCGGAAAACCTGCCGCTGATTGAGCGTCCGCGATTTCTCTTCACGGATCTCTTCACGCCCATCTCTGCGGGCAGGGTCAATATCAACACCGCGCCGCGTGAAGTATTGGTGCTGATCAACGCGGCGTTTGAAGATTCAGTCGATTCCATCATCCGCTCACGAAACGGCCCCGATGGCATCGCCGGCACGGAGGATGACAAGCCCTTCCAGCAAGTGGCGGAGTTGGCTGATCCGTTGATTGGATTTTCCCCACAAGCCGTCGGCCAGTTGCAGCGATTCCTCTCCGTGCAAAGTGTGACCTTCGAAGTAACGGTGACGGCGTCGGTCAACAATCAAGTCAAAACCTTGGTCACGGTGATCCGCCGGTTGAGCGACCGAGATGTGAAGGTGTTATACTCCTTTTGGAAAGAGACCGGCGAATGAGCGGCGCAGGTGGGTTCGATTCGGGGATCATCTTCATCACAGGGACAGACACCGGTGCAGGCAAGACGGTGCTGACAGCATTGCTGCTCGCCCATTTGCGATCCCAAGGCGTGCGCGCACTGGCGATGAAGCCCATTTCCTCCGGTGGCCGCAGCGATGCGCGGCTGTTGCATCAACTCCAATCGAAGGATGTGACGCTGGATGAAGTGAACCCATTTTGTTTTACAGCTTCGCTGACGCCAGCTTTGGCCGCACGGCGTGAAGGGCGAAAAGTCGAGATGGCAGCCGTGATTAAACACATTCGCCGGATGCGCGCGCGCTGCGATGTGTTGCTCGTGGAAGGGGCAGGGGGGCTGCTCTCGCCGTTGGGTGTTAAATTAACAGCGCTGGATTTAATCCGCGAATTGCGCTGCCGCGTGTTGGTGGCGGCGGCGAACAAGCTTGGGGTGATAAATCATGCTCGATTGACCGTGGAGCGATTGGAGTTGGATGGAAATAAATCGCCGATAGTCGTGTTGATGGATGTGCCCGTGCCGAAAACCACAAGCGCCTGCCGGATTGGAAACGCGCAGATTATCGCTGAAACAATGCCTAAAACGGCTGTTTTCAGGATCCAGTTGCTGCCGTCGGGCTTGCCGCTGAGGCGGTCAATTTTGGGCTGCGGAAAAAAAATCAAAAAAGCGCTTGCATCAATATTGGGATGTAAGTACAACAGCACCGCTTTGAGTCACTAGGGTCTGCTGACTCGTGTTGGTAGGCCCGGCCGGGAGTCGTTGGGCTTTCGGTTATTGAAGCCGAAAATCAGGTGCCGATTTGGTTAGACCGAACGGTGCTTGTTTTTTTTCGTCGTTTACGGCGGAAGGTTTGGTGGCTTAGGTGTTCTTTGAAATTTGAATGGTGCGATTGTAGAGAGCCCCCAGTCATACCTCAGTTAGTGAGGCGTGAATTGGGTTTGAGTAAAATAAGTACTTAAGTTGGAAATAGCCAATACGAGTCAAGCTAACGTTTTTTACGGAGAGTTTGATTCTGGCTCAGAACGAACGCTAGCGGCGTGGATAAGACATGCAAGTCGAGCGGAAGCAAGCGGGTAGCAATATTTGCTTGTTTTAGCGGCGGACGGGTGAGTAACACGTGGGAATCTGCCCAAAAGTCGGGGATAGCTTGGGGAAACCCAGGATAATACCGGATGTGGTCGTAAGACTAAAGCAGCAATGCGCTTTTGGATGAGCCCGCGCCCCATCAGCTAGTTGGTAGGGTAATGGCCTACCAAGGCAATGACGGGTAGCTGGTCTGAGAGGATGGTCAGCCACAGTGGAACTGAGACACGGTCCACACACCTACGGGTGGCAGCAGTCGAGAATCATTGACAATGGGCGAAAGCCTGATCGTGCGACGCCGCGTGAGGGATGAAGGCCTTCGGGTCGTAAACCTCTGTCAGCTGTGAGCAAGGTCTGTGCAAACAGGCTTGATACTAGCAGCAAAGGAAGGGACGGCTAACTCTGTGCCAGCAGCCGCGGTAATACAGAGGTCCCAAGCGTTGTTCGGATTTACTGGGCGTAAAGGGTGAGTAGGCGGCCTAGCAAGTTTAGCGTGAAATCCCCGGGCCTAACCCGGGAAATGCGTTGAATACTGTTGGGCTAGAGGGTCTGAGGGGAGTCTGGAATTCCCGGTGTAGCAGTGAAATGCGTAGATATCGGGAGGAACACCAGTGGCGAAGGCGAGACTCTGGAAGATCTCTGACGCTGAAGTCACGAAGGCCAGGGGAGCAAACGGGATTAGATACCCCGGTAGTCCTGGCAGTAAACGGTGCGCACTTGCTGTAGGCGGATTCGACCCCGCCTGTGGCGGAGCTAACGCGTTAAGTGCGCCGCCTGGGAAGTACGGCCGCAAGGCTAAAACTCAAAGAAATTGACGGGGGCCTGCACAAGCGGTGGAGCATGTGGCTTAATTCGATGCAACGCGAAGAACCTTACCTGGTCTTGACATGTATCTAGTAGAAGGGTGAAAGCCTGACGAGTGTAGCAATACACAGGGTACACAGGTGCTGCATGGCTGTCGTCAGCTCGTGTCGTGAGATGTTGGGTTAAGTCCCGCAACGAGCGCAACCCCTATGTCCTGTTGCCACCCGGCTGTTGCCGGAGCACTCCGGACAGACTGCCCCATTCCAATGGGGAGGAAGGTGGGGATGACGTCAAGTCAGTATGGCCCTTACGACCAGGGCTGCACACGTGCTACAATGCCCGGCACAAAGGGAAGCGAAACCGTAAGGTGGAGCAAATCTCAGAAAACCGGGCCCAGTTCGGATTGAGGTCTGCAACTCGACCTCATGAAGTTGGAATCGCTAGTAACGGCGTATCAGCTACGACGCCGTGAATACGTTCCCAGGCCTTGTACACACCGCCCGTCACATCATGAAAGCCGGGAGCACACGAAGTCCTTTTTTATATTGGACGAATGTGAGCTTGGTGATTGGGATGAAGTCGTAACAAGGTAGCCGTAGGGGAACCTGCGGCTGGATCACCTCCTTTCTAAGGAGAAACCAGCAATCCGGGTTAAAAACCGGGCTGTTAGGTCGAGCCTAGCCTTCGGGCGAGGCAGCTCTCGCGGTCGCACCATTCAATTTTCAATAGAACTTGTTCTTTTGACAACGATAGCCAGACGATAGGTTTGGATTCCTAACCGGATACTGGGGCTGTAGCTCAGTTGGTAGAGCGGTAGCTTTGCAAGCTATAGGTCAGGAGTTCGAATCTCCTCAGCTCCACCAACCTAAAAATGGGCCTGTAGCTCAGTTGGTTAGAGCATGCGCTTGATAAGCGCAGGGTCACTGGTTCGAATCCAGTCAGGCCCACCATTTTGGGGAATCGTCGGCATGAAAATTTCCGTGCGGCCGCTTGCGGCAGCGCGATCGTTCTTTGACAACCAGGCATAGTAAAAGGGCAAATTACAATAGAGCAAATTCGTCGAGCGCGTTGCGTCTGCAACGAATAGTTTGTGGTAAGCTACTAAGGGCGTAGGGTGAATGCCTTGGTGCCAAGAGGCGATGAAGGACGTGGGCAAGCTGCGAAAAGCTACGGTGAGCCGCTGTCAGGCTTTGACCCGTAGATATCCGAATGGGGAAACCCAGCCAGACCTCAAATCTGGCTGCTGCTGGTTGAATGTATAGACCAGTCAGCGCGATACCTGCTGAATTGAAACATCTTAGTAAGCAGAGGAAAAGAAAGCGAATGCGATTCCGTCAGTAGTGGCGAGCGAAAGCGGAACAGCCTAAACCAGGGAGCTTGCTCTCTGGGGTTGCGGGACCTTAATGTGGGACCAAAGACGTTAGCCGAATCCATTTGGAAAATGGAACCAAAGACCGTGATAGTCGGGTAAGCGAAAACGTCAGAGGCCTTAGAGGTATCCCAAGTAGCACGGGATAAGTGGAACCCTGTGCGAATCTACGCGAACCATCGCGTAAGGCTAAATACTCCTTGGCAACCGATAGTGAACAAGTACCGCGAGGGAAAGGTGAAAAGCACCCCGATAGGGGAGTGAAATAGAACTGAAACCTTACGCCTACAAAGTGTCGGAGCCTCTTTATGAGGTGACGGCCTGCCTTTTGCATAATGAGTCTGCGAGTTTAGGTTCGTGGCAAGCTTAAGGATCTTCGATCACTAGGCGAAGCGAAAGCGAGTGCCAATAGCGCGACTAAGTCGCGGGCCTAAGACCCGAAGCGGAGGTGATCTACTCATGGCCAGGTTGAAGCTCCGGTAACACGGAGTGGAGGACCGAACTAGTGTACGTTGAAAAGTGCTTAGATGAGCTGTGGGTAGGAGCGAAAGACTAATCAAACCCTGCAATAGCTGGTTCTTTCCGAAATAGCTTTCGGGCTAGCGTCAGGTTAAGTACTCCGGATGGTAGAGCACTGAATGGCTTAGGGGTCCTACCAGACTACCAAAACCAATCAAACTCCGAATATCCGGATCCCATTATCCTGGCAGTCAGACTACGGGTGATAAGATTCGTGGTCGAGAGGGAAACAGCCCAGACCGTCGGCTAAGGTGCCTAAACTGGATTAAGTGGAAAGGATGTGAAATCGCATAGACAGTGAGGATGTTGGCTTAGAGGCAGCCATCATTTAAACAAAGCGTAACAGCTGACTCATCGAGCGATTTCGCGCCGAAAATGATTGGCGATTAAATCCAGTACCGAAGCTACGGATTTTGATCGGTTACGACTGGTCAATCTAGTAGGAAAGCGTCGTCCGTGCGCCGAAGCGTGACCGTAAGGGAGCGTGGAGCGCGGTCGAGTGAGAATGCAGACATGAGTAGCGATAAACCAGGTGAGAATCCTGGTCGCCGTAAACCTAAGGTTTCCTGGACAGTTTCGTCCTTCCAGGGTTAGCCGGGACCTAAGATGAGGCCGAAGGGCGTAGTCGATGGACATCAGGTTAATAATCCTGAGCCGGCGGGAAGTTTAGTGGAAAGGGGACGTGGACCTGATCGTGTTGCAAGATAATTGCATTATCTAGCCTAGGCTTCGGCCGAAGCGCACAACAATAGGGGACACCTAGAAAAGCCTTTCCACGTATATATCTCCCGTCGCCCGTACCGTAAACCGCCGCAGGTGGGTGGGTCGAGTAGACCAAGGCGCGCGAGAGAACCCTCTCTAAGGAACTTTGCAATCTAGCCCCGTAACTTCGGGAGAAGGGGTGCCAGCTTCGGCTGGTCTCAGTAAAGTGGGTTTAGCGACTGTTTAACAAAAACACAGCTCTCTGCAAAGTCGTGAAGACGACGTATAGGGGGTGACACGTGACCAATGCGGAAAGATCAAGGTAAGCTGTTAGCCGTAAGGCGACGCGGTGAGCCCAAGTCCCCGTGAATGTCGGCCGTAACTATAACGGTCCTAAGGTAGCGAAATTCCTTGTCGGGTAAGTTCCGACCTGCACGAATCGTGTAACGACTGAACCGCTGTCTCGGAGAGGATCTCGGCGAAATTGTAATGGCGGTGAAGATGCCGCCTGCCCGCAGTAGGACGGAAAGACCCTATGCACCTTTACTGTAAGCTGGTATTGTGTTCTGATCTTCGATGCGTAGAATAGGTGGGAGCCTTTGAGGTAGCGATTTCGGTTGCTACTGAGGCACCAGTGAAATACCACTCTTTGCTGATTAGGATTCTAACCCCGATTTCTGTTAGCCAGACGGGGGACAGTGCTTGCGGGTCAGTTTGACTGGGGCGGTTTCCTCCCAAAAAGTAACGGAGGAGTGCGATGGTACTCTCAGCACGGTTGGCAATCGTGCATCGAGCGCATGGGTAGAAGAGTGCTTAACTGTGAGACCAACAAGTCGATCAGATACGAAAGTAGGCCCAAGTGATCCGGCGGTAGAATGTGGAATTGCCGTCGCTCATCGGACAAAAGGTACGCTAGGGATAACAGGCTTATCGCGCCCAAGAGTTCATATCGACGGCGCGGTTTGGCACCTCGATGTCGGCTCGTCACATCCTGGGGCTGAAGAAGGTCCCAAGGGTTCGGCTGTTCGCCGATTAAAGTGGCACGCGAGCTGGGTTCAGAACGTCGTGAGACAGTTCGGTCCTTATCCACTGTGGGCGTTGGAAGCTTGAGGGGTTCATTTCCTAGTACGAGAGGACCGGAAATGACGCACCTCTGGTGTGGCAGTTGTTCTAGCAAGAGCAGCGCTGCGTAGCTATGTGCGGAAGAGATAAGCGCTGAAAGCATCTAAGCGCCAAGCTCCTCCCAAGATAAGGCTTCCCGGGCCGCAAGGCCCCATGCCCCCAAGTAGACTACTTGGTTGATAGGTCAGAAGTGTACGAGCCGTTAAGGCTTTGAGCTGACTGATACTAATGGGACATGCAGCTTATTACTAAAACTAAATAACTACAGATTTAGCTCGGCGATTTGTTCGCCCAGATTGACTATGCCTGGTTTTCAGCGAATGATCCGCGCCTCCTGCGTAGGTCTTTGACATTTTATGGTGGCCTTGGCCAGTGGTCCGACCCGATCCCATCCCGAACTCGGCCGTCAAACACTGGCTTGCCGATGGTAGCACCTGTATAGCTTGTGCGAGAGTAGGGAGCCGCCAACCTTTAGCAACTGGCCGGAGTTTCAAACGCTCCGGCCAGTTTGCTTTTTAGAGACCTGTGGAGACCTGATTTAGACCTTCGCTGCAAGCTCCTTGGCATCCGACGGCACCACCCGCAATTCCGTCTTGCCCACCAAAATCCGGTCCGTGAATTTGATTTGCCTCTTTCCCAATGCCCGCACGCCATTCACCAGCACCCCCAATTGACTGTTCAAGTCCTCAATCCAATACCCATCCGCATCGCGCCACAACCGCGCGTGCCGTCGCGAGACATTCTTGTCCGGCAACAAATCCAGATCCGGCGTGCCATACGTCGCGCTGCGGCGGCCAATCACCACCACATTGCGGTGCACCTCCACCATTCGTTCCTTCCCTTCGAAGCAGCAGAAAATCATCATAGAGTCCGGCCCAGCCTAAAAACCACCGCGCCCGCTGGCAATCCAAACCGCATTGCCCCCGTTGCGCCTGTCCGATAACATCGCGCCCGCATGTCCAAACTTGGCACAGTCTATCTCGTTGGCGCCGGCCCCGGCGACGCGGGCCTCCTCACCTTGCGCGGCGCCGAACTTATCAGCCGCGCCGACGTACTCGTGTACGATGCCCTCGTCAATCCCGACCTGCTGACGATGGCGCCCGCGTCTGCCGAGGTGATTTACGCCGGCAAACGCGCCAACGCCCACGCCATTCCGCAGGAAGAACTCAATCAACTCCTCGTGACCAAAGCCCGGCAGGGCAAGACCGTCGTGCGCCTCAAAGGCGGCGACCCTTATGTTTTTGGACGCGGCGCTGAGGAGGCCGAAGAGTTGGCCACCGCAAAAATCCCTTTCGAGATTGTGCCCGGCGTCACATCCGCTGTGGCTGCGCCGGCCTACGCGGGAATTCCAATTACGCACCGCGATTGCTGCTCCAGCTTCACCGTCCTCACCGGACACGAGCGCCCCGACAAAGCCGAATCGAGCATCGACTGGGCGCAGTTGGCCCGCGACCCCGGCACCAAAATCATTCTGATGGGCGTGGAACGCATTGGCGGCATCATGGAAAAACTCTTGGCGCACGGACTGGCGTCCAAAACGCCTGTGGCTTTGGTGCGCTGGGGCACCACCGGCCGGCAGCAAACCATCGAAGGCACCGTTGGCGACATTGCCGAAAAAATACAGCGCGCTAATTTTCAGGCACCCGCCGTCACCGTCATTGGCGATGTCGTCAGTCGCCGCGCGCGCCTCAACTGGTTTGAGAAACGGCCGCTCTTTGGCCAGCGCGTGGTCGTCACTCGCACCCGCCAGCAGGCCAGTCAGCTCAGCGCGCGATTGCGCGAACTGGGCGCTGCCATTCTGGAAATCCCGACCATTCGCATCACCGAGCCTAACGATTTCAATCCCGTCAAAGATGCTATCGTTGGCATCACATCCTATAGCTGGCTCGTCTTCACTAGTCCCAACGGGGTGGATCACTTCGCGCACTGGTTTTTCAAGGCGTACGACGACATCCGCAGCATCGGCGCCTGCCGCATCGCTGCGGTGGGGCCGGCCACTGCGGCCCGACTCCGCGCCCTGCATCTGCAGGTGGATTTGCAACCGGAAGAATTCACCGCGGCCGCGCTGGCCAAGGCCTTCAAGAAACATGGCGGCGTTGAAAATCTCAACGTCTGTCTGTTCCGCGCGCAGGTTGCCAGCGCCGAGCTGCCCCAAAGCCTCCACGAATTGGGCGCCATCGTAGATGAAATTGCGGTGTATAAAACAGTGCCGGAAACTGAAGACCGCAACGGCGCCGTTGCGCGACTGCAGGAGGACGGCGCGGATTGGATCACCTTCGCCAGTGCCTCCAGTGTGGAAAGTTTTCACAACCGATTCGATTTGCCCAAGGCAACCAAAGAACACGGTTGGCGCCTCTTGAGTATCGGGCCAGAAACCACCGCAGCGTTGACCAAGCTGAAACTCAAACCCACCGTCGAAGCCAAGCCTCACAACATTGACGGCATGGTGGCCGCGTTGCTGAAGTCCGCAGGACAGTCCGCTGGGCGTTAGTCGCAGAAGCGTTCCAGCAACACTTCCATCTCCACGCGCTGGACTTGTTGCAATAGCCGGTACGTGTCCGAGTCTTTCTGGCGCGTGGCCGCTGCGGTGGCGTCAATCATCGCGAAGGCATCCCAGCAGCCCTCATCGAGCAGGGTTTGGCTCAATGCCGGCGCTGACCGCAGCAAGTCTGCAGTGCGCCGGGCGATTTCGGGGAAGGCCCCGTGCTGGCCCACGCGGTGGAACCAGTATTTCGCGTTGGAATAATCCGGCTCGCGCCGGTGCATGATGCCGTGCAGAAAGCTGGCGTCGCCACCATGGATTTCCTGCGAGAGCGTGTGCGATTCGTCCAGGTGATCGTGCCATATCAACACCAGAGCGCGCACCAACTCAGCCTTCCCCGCATCCAACTTGGCGGCGGCGAGGGTAGGGGAGAGGGTGGCTTGAATCTGTGCCAGCGGCAGACTTTCGGGGCGGCGCTGGTCATCCAGATGCGGCAACGTTCGGGTGTCAAACAACGGCCGCAGATGTTGCAGCGCCAAGCTGGGCGTGCTCATTGCGGGCCTTCGAATGTCCACTCGCCACGGAGCGAGGCCTTGTTATAGGCGTCCTGCAGTTTGGCAACGGCCGGCGAGGAAGGCAGGCGGATGCTGCCCAGTGCGCGCACGGGGCGCAGTCCGTGGACGCTGTTGGTCAAAAACACACCGCTGGCCTGCGCGAGTTGCACCAGCGTGAGCGGTCGTTCGGCGGTGCGCAAATCCAGTCCCGGGCACAGCTGCAGCACAAACTCGCGCGTGATGCCCGGCAGACAACCGCACTCCAACGGCGGCGTACACACCACATCGCCCTCCACCCAGAACAGGTTGCTCGATGTCGCCTCCACAATCTGCGAGTCCGTGTTCTGCAGCAGCGAATCATCGGCAGCGGCCACCTCCGCCTCCGCTGCAGCGAGTACATGCGCCATGCGGCTGCTCGTTTTGATGGAGCAGAGCGAACTCAGATGCGGCAGGTACTGTGTGGACATCACGATTTTCAACCCCTCCTCTGGCGGCGGTTCCGGCGGCGGATGCAGACTGATGAGCGTGGTGATGTCCTTGGCTTTGCGCGGGGAATAACCGCGTGGCCCGCCCGAACGCGATACGTGGATGCGCAGCACGCAATCGGGCAGGTTGTTTTCTTCAATCAACTGGATGGCAAACACCGTGAGGTCGCCTTTGCCGAACGGCATGTTCAGCAGCATCAACCCCGCACCGTGCATGAGCCGGTCCAAGTGGCGATCCCACAAGAACGGCCGGCCATTGATGATGCGCACCGTGTCGAAGAGGCCGTCGCCATAAAGATAACCGCGGTCGAAGGCCGAGACGCGTGCCTCCGATTCCGCGATAAACCGGCCATTGAAGAACACCAGCACCGCGCGATTAATGCGTGCGCCCGCGCATTAGGCAAGCCAATCGCACATCGGCCCGCCTTGGGGCGCGGTCAAGCCGGCTGCGCCAATACATAGACGCGGCCGGGCTGGAACTCGGCAAGGCGCCGCAGGATTTCGGGCGCGAATGGGAACACATGAATCATGCGGTTGGACTTGGCGCGCAACAAGACGATGGCAAAAGGGTGCGGCCGAGTTTTGTTCTGCAGCGGAAGCCGTTTGTCCACGGTCAGAAACAAACCAAACTTGCCGGAGGCCGCGATGAGGCGAAGGAGTTTGCCATTGCCGACGCTGGCCCAACCAGCTTGCGGAACCGTGGTGACGGTGTGACCGGGAAGTTTCCGCGCCAAATCCTTTGGCAAACATTCGTCGAGCAGAATGCGCATTCAGACGGTGGCGAGCAGGCGTTCGCTGGCTTGTTCCAGAAAAGCAACCGCCTGCTTGCGCGTGACCGTGGGATACTGTTCCAAAAACTCATCGAGCGTCTCGCCGCCTTCGATATAATCGAGCAACGCGCGCACCGGAACACGCGTGCCCGCAAAGCACGGCGTGCCACTCATGATTTCCGGGTCAATCTTGACAACGGAACTGGTCTTCATGCCCGCAATTAAACCCGCCTGCGCGCCAATGACAATCCCGCAATTCCCCGACTTGATTCCCCTACGG
>SIAW01000031.1 GCA_009695465.1 Pedosphaera sp. | reverse complement strand
AACACGACGCAGGACGTCCGGGGTTTCTCCACGGTGAATTCGACGTGGACCAACCTCAACAAGGATGCCGATGCCTTGTACACCAAGTATGCCAAAGGCAGCTTCGTGAATGAGAATGTCACGACCCTCGACACGGCCGACCCCGGTGCCACCGCGTACACCAACGGCGCCTTTGTGGCGACCAAAGCGGCCGGTACCGCGCTGGCTTCCGTGCTGGATGCCAAGTGGACGACAACCGCCAAGGGCGCGTATGTCTCCAACAACGTCATCTCCAGCGGGGAAGACACGGCGGCGGTGGTGATTGCCTCCGGGCAGATTGTCTCCACCACGCAGAATCTCTCGGCGTTTGCCGCCCTCAACAGCAGCGATTACACGCTCGTCAACGTCAAGACCAAGGATGGCGCGGCCACGGCTCTCAAGTTGACCAACGAAGCCATCACGCAAGTGGCCAGCGACCGCTCCCGATTGGGCGCCACGCAGTCGCGACTGAACTTCACCAATTCTCAGCTTACGGTGACGAAGGAAAACATGAGCGCGGCCGTCAGCCGTATCGTCGATGTCGATGTCGCCGAGGAGTCCACCCAGTACGCCCGGTATCAGATCCTGGTGGCTTCCGGCACGCAGATGCTCAAGCAGGCCAACCAACTGCCGCAATCAGCCATCGAGCTGTTGCGGTAACCAAAGCCTTCCCCACAAGGGCCCGCGATGGCGCAAGTCGACGCGCGGGGAAGGACAACGAGTCGGATGGATACTGCTTAACTGGTCGGGGTGGCAACCCGTCCCGGCCAGTAGCGATTTGGCGGGTGTCAAATCCACCACCACCGCTGTCGCCGCCCCGCTCGTTGATGGCACGTGCCCTGCTCCGCATGAAACGAAAATAGGATCGTCATGGAAACAAGAATTCACAACAACATCATCGCCGACATTCAACTGGCCACAGTCATCGCCCGCCCGAGCAGCGCGCCCAAGCCCGCTGCGCCCGCGCTGGCGCCGGACACGTTGCACTTGTCGCACGTCGCCACGCCAACCGCGCCCCTGCGCAGTGCCGACACGGCCGCTGCCGCCACACAGGACGTCGCGGCATCCATCCAAGCCGACTCTGTCGAGTCGCTCTACGACTGGAGCAACATGACCCCGGAACGGTTGCACGAACTGTTGAACTGACCCGCCCGCCCAGTTTTCCCGAGCAAGATCCGCACGGCCAAAACTGCCGTCCCGCCCGCCATTCGCACCGCTCAAAATGCGGCGATAGCGGCATTATCCAGCCAGTTTTTCCCGCAAAACCGTGGCACCCAACGTGCTGTGCAGGGGTGGGCCAATAGGCATATCCGGCCCGCAGTCTATGTCACTCAACCAGCCAGAGTCCGCAGCATCCTCCGACTCCTTCGGCGTCGAGCAATCGCCCGCCCTGCCCCCCGCCATCGCGCTGCCCGTGCGCTGGGTTGCGCCTGTGTTCAACACCTCCGGCTACGCCAGCGAGGCCATCAGCTTTCTGGAACCGCTGGCCGCGCATCTGGATCTGGGCATCCGCCACAACAGCACGCTGCATTCGCCCGCGTTCATCCAATCGTTGCCGGAAAAAACCCGCGCTTGCCTGCTCGGTCTGCAGGCGCGTTACGCGGCGCTCTCCGGGGGCATCGTGGTGCAACATTGTCCGGGCTATGTTTTTCAACGCTGGCCCGATGCGGACTATCACATCGGCCGCACGATGTTCGAGACCGATCGCGTGCCCGCCAACTGGGTGGAAGCCTGCAATCGGATGGATGAAATCTGGGTGCCCAGCCGGTTTAATCTGGAGACCTTCGCCGCCAGCGGCGTCGAGCGCGCCAAGATCAAGGTCATCCCCGGCGCCGTGGACGAGCATCTGTTTAATCCCGACACCACCACGCCCCTGCCCTTGCCCCATCGTGCGGGCTGCAATTTTCTCTCGGTGTTTGAATGGTCCTCGCGCAAAGGCTGGGACGTGTTGCTCGCGGCGTACCTGCGCGAGTTCAGCGCGCAGGACGATGTCTGCCTGCACTTGCGCACGCATCTCTTTGGCCAACCCGGTCAGAACGCCGCGCTCTCTCTCAAACGCGCCATCGAAGATTTCGCGCACACACTGAAGCTGGGCCGCAAGCCCCTGCCGCGCGTGGAACTCTTGACGGGCGAACTGCCGCTGGCCGATCTGCCGCGCCTCTATCGCGCGGTGGATTGTCTGGTGGCCCCCAGCCGCGGCGAAGGTTGGGGACGGCCGCAGCACGAGGCCATGATGATGGGTCTGCCGGTGATCGCCACTCGCTGGAGCGGCAACACCGAGTTCATGACGCCCGACACGGCTTACTTGCTCGACTACGAGCTGACCGACACGGCCAATCTGGAACCGTCGCAGGCGCATTATCGCGGCCATCACTGGGCCGAGCCGTTCGAGGAACATCTGCGCCAGTTGCTGCGGCAGGTTTTCAGCAAACCTCACGAGGCGCGGGCACTGGGCCAGCGCGCGCGCAAACATGTCTGCCGCCATTACAGCCAGTCTGTCGTCGCGGAATTGATTCTCGCCCGCCTGCGCGCCATCGAAGCCAAGATCGGCCGCCGCGCCCATCGCCCCGCTGCTCCGGAGGCCAAAGCAATTTCTGTGGCGTGGGAAGGCACGTTTCTGGATTACGGCAGCCTCTCGCTCGTCAACCGCTCCCTCACCGCATCGTTGCAACAGCAACCGGGACTCGACTTGCGCTGCGTGCAACGCGGCGGCCAGCCCGGTGTTGAAATTCCCGAACCCCTCACCGGCGCGGCCAGCACCTTGTCACTCACTCCCGCTGCGGACACGCAGATCACCGTGCGCCACGCGTGGCCGCCAGTGTGGCAACGTCCGGCGCGCGGCAAGTGGGTACTCATCCAACCGTGGGAATTTGGTGCGCTGCCCGCCCAGTGGGTGCGCGAACTGGAAAATGTGGACGAAGCGTGGGTGCCCACCCAGTACGTGCGCGACGTGTACATTGACTCCGGTGTGCCTGCCGAAAAAGTGAAGGTCATCCCCAACGGCATTGATCCCCAACTTTTTCATCCCGCCGCTGCGCCGCTGCCGCTGCCCACGCGCAAGCGTTACAAATTCCTTTTCGTCGGCGGCACCATCGGCCGCAAAGGCCCGGACATTCTGCTGAAAACTTTTCTGGCGACGTTCACCGCCAAGGATGACGTGTGCTTGGTCATCAAAGATTTTGGCGGCAAATCATTTTACGCCGGGCAAACGCTGGCCCAAGCCATCCAGCAGGCGCAGGCCAATCCCAAAGCGCCGGAGATCGTCTATCTGGACAGCGAACTGCCGCCCGAACAGATCGCGTCTTTATACACCGCCTGCGATTGTCTGGTGCACCCTTATCGCGGCGAAGGCTTCGGCCTGCCCGTGCTGGAGGCCATGGCCTGCGGTCTTCCGGTGATTGTCACCGGCGGCGGTGCCACCGATGATTTTGCCACCGACGCCGTCGCCTATCGCCTCCCCGCAACGCGCAAACCCACGCCGCCGTTTGTGGGCAACATCCTCTTAGCGAAACCGGGCTGGCTTTTGGAACCCGATCCCATCGCATTGGCCGAACGCATGCGCTGGGTTGTGCAGCATCGCGATCAAGCGCGCGCCATTGGCCGCCGCGCCAGCGAGCATGCGCGCACGCATTGGACTTGGGCGAAGGCTGCGGAGAAAGCCATCGCGCGGCTGCAACACTTGTCCGTCGTCACTGATCCCATCGCCAGCGCCATCGAACACATCGCGCCGCTCGAAAGCGCGCCCATCGCGGAGGGCATCCCGATCACCACCGAATTGTTCGTCGAAGCCACCAACGTATTTATGTCTGAATCTGAATCTATCCCCGCACCGACCACGCCGCGCCGACAGGCCGAGATTGAACGCCACATCGAACAGGCTGAGGTGTTCATGAGCGGCCACAACCCCGCCGGTGCCATCGCCGAGTTGGAATGCGCGCTGGCCTTGAACCCGCGCGATGCGCAGGTGATTAGCACGCTGGGCCTGCTCAATTATCAGCAGGAACAATTTGAGTGCGCCCGGCAATTGTTCCGCCGATTGATCGAACTGCGCCCCGCTGATTCCCGCGCGTACACGCAACTCGCGCTGGCATCGCATCAACTGGGACGCACGGAAGAATTTGAGGCCGCGCTCGGCCTCGCACTGGAGTTGGATCCGGACAATCTGGAGGCACTGCGCCTGCTGGGCCGATTGAATCTGCAATCCAAACGTTATCTGGATGCCGCACGCACTTTCCGTCACATCACCGAACAGGATCCCAAAGACATCGGCAGCATGCTCGCGCTGGCTTCCTGCCTTTATCACGGCGGCGAACGCCCGACCGCGCGCATGGTGTACGAGCGTGTGCTGGAGGCAGACCCCAACAATAAGATCGCCCGCAACAATCTGAACGTCCTCACCGGTTTGCACGATGCAAGCGAGCCGATCATCCCGCCGCTGGGAGATCCGTCCGTGCCGCCGGAGGTGGATGCAGCCCTCGCTGAGGCGCAGGCGGCCATCAATCAAAACCGATTTGCCGACGCCGCACACGTGCTGGAAGCCGCCGTGACCAGTCTGCCGCAGGAACCGGTGCTGGCAGAGGCACTGGCCAACCTGTTCGTCGCGCTCAAGCAATACACGCTGGCGCGGCGCCACGCCGAGATGCTCACCGCCATGGTGCCCGGCCATATTCTGGCATGGGTGCGACTGGGTTTGATCGGCTACAAGCTCAACGATCTGGAGCTGTTCGAACGCGGTGTCAAAAAGGCACTGGCGATTGATCCCCAAAACGTGGATGCGTTGCGCTTGCTGGGCCACGCCAATTTCAACGTCGGCAATTACGTCGGTGCCACGCGGCAGTATCGGCAGATCCTCCAGCAACTGCCCGATGACGTGGAAATCCTGCAGGCGTTGGGCAACTGTCTGCATCATCAAAACGAGCGCGACGCGGCCGCCAAACTTTTCCAGCGTGTGCTGGAGTTGGATCCGCAGAACCAGATCGCCAACGCAAATCTCAAGGCCAGCCAAGGTGAAGGCATGGATCAACTCAAGGCACATGCCGCGAGCAATGGCCATGCCGCCCCGCCGCCGCCCGCACCCATCGCCGCAGTGCAGCCGACGCAGTCGGTCCATCTGGAATTGCCGCCGCCGTTGCCGCGTCACGTCACGATCACGAGCGCGGGCCAGTCCAAACAAATCCCGCTGCACCTCGTGGCCAGCCTGGGCGGTTTGGATGAGGCTGTTAAACAAGCGCAGATCGGCCAGCCGCAACAGGCCGCGCTCGCTTGTCTGGAGGCCATCGCGTTGCGACCATTCCATCCCGACGCCTATTTTTATCTGGCGCAGATCGCGTTGACGGCAGGCGACGAGCAGCAGGCGCTGGCGTGTCTGAATCGCCTGCAAATGTTGACGCCGGACTGGGCGCCGGTGCAGTCGCTACACCAGTTGCTGCTCGCCAAACCCACTCTGTCGCGCAGCCCCATCGCGTGGCCTGAACTGCCCGCGCTGCCCGCGCAGCCGCGCCTGACAATCTGCATGATCGTCAAGAATGAGGAAGCGTTCCTCGCGCAGGCGCTGGCCTCGGTGAAAGCATTGGCGCACCAGATCATCGTGGTGGACACCGGCTCCACCGATCGCACTGTCGAGATCGCAAGTGCGGCGGGCGCAGAGGTGCACCGGTTTGAATGGAACGACAACTTCGCCGACGCCCGGAATTTCTCGCTGCTCTTCGCGCGCGGCGATTGGGTGCTGATCTTGGATGCCGACGAGGAATTGATGGCCGGCACGCACGAAGATTTGCGGCGGGACTTGGGACAAACCCACAGCGCGGGGCTGCGCATCCCGCTGATCAACGCCGGCACGACCGCGTCGGGCGCCAGCTATGTGCCGCGCCTGTTCCGCAACGCGCCGGGCCTGTGTTTTCTGGGCCGGGTACACGAGCAGGTGTTTTCCACCGTGATGCGACAGGCGCAGCGTTGGCAACTGTCCATCGGTTTGGGCAAGGCAACGTTGCTGCATCACGGTTACGCGGCGGAGGTCAAGCAATCCAAGGACAAGGTCAAACGCAACTTGAACCTGCTGGAACGGGCGCTGGAAGAATTGCCCGGCGAACCGGCGCTGCTGATGAATTACGGACTGGACCTGTTTAACGACGGGCAGATTGAAAAGGCCCTCGTGCAACTGCGACAGGCCGCGGAGGCGATGCAGGGACTGCCGTTGCACGCGGTGCTGCCCGAAGTGCGCGAGCGTCTGGTGAACACGTACACCTCCATCTTGATGCAGGCCGAGCAGTACGAGGAGGCGGCGGATTTCGCGCAGTCCAAACTCGCACAGGCCAGCGGGCCAACGGCCACGGCGCATTATCTGCGCGGGTTGGCGTTGCTCAAATTGCAGCGGGCCACCGAAGCGGTTTCAGATCTGGAAGCGTGCATCCAAAAAGCCAGCGTACCGACGATGGCACCGGGTTGCGCGGGAGTGCACAGTGCCGCGCCGCATCATCTGCTGGCCGAATGCCACGCACGCGATGGGCGTGCGCAACAGGCGGAGACACACTTCATCCGCGCCATCGAATTGGAGCCGGTGAATGCCGTGCTGCGTTACGACTTCGCCAAGTTTCTGGATCACGAGAAGCGTCCCGCCGATGCCCTCAATGTGCTGCACGATTTTCTGTTGCAACATCCGGTGGACGCGCGGTTGTGGGCGCAGGGCGCGAGCATTGCCAACGGCAGTTTGGGAGACGACACGCTGGCGCTGTCATGGACACAGCACGCACTGCTGCATCATCCCGAGCACATCGAACTTCGCAAACACCGCGCCATCGCGCTGCTGACGGCGGGGCAGTTCGCCGAGGCGCTCGCACTCTTTGAATCCACGGAGGAGTTGGCCTCGGACATCACCACGGCGGCGATCTATCTCTGCCGCATCGCCAGTGGTCAGTGCGAGAAATTAACGGCGCCTTCCAATGAAGCGACGGTGAGCCAATGTTGGACGGGTTGGTACCGCCGGTTGATGGTGCATGAGAATGACCGCGCGTTGCGGGTGATCAACAGTCACCTGCCCGATGTGGATCGCGTGCTGCCCACCGCCGGCAAGGTCTTGCGCGAAGCGGCGCTGGTGTAAAACCACACGCGTTTGCAGTCTCGCTCAAGGCTCGTCCTGCAGCCGGCTTTCGCCCGTGCCCTCGACGATGACCTTGCCGTGCTCGCGCATCTTGTATTTCCAGCGCTTGATGTTGGGTTGCGACAGCGTCTCCTCAAACTCGCAGGTCATCTGCTCGCCCGCATCCAGCCGCACCGAACGCCACGTCAGCGTCTTGGCGGCGGGATCCCAGCGGCCGTGATAATGGTCCACCTGCCCGTTCTCCCAAAAATAGGCGTAGCGATAAACACCGGCGGCCTTGTCGAAAGTCTTCACCCAAAGAATGGGCACGTTGCGCGCGCCATCGCCGGCTTCCACCACCACGCCCTCGAAAAGGAGACTGCGCCCGTTGCACACCCAACGAGCACGACCGCGCACGCGCATCTGGCTGGTGGCCCCTCGCGAATCTTTGAGCGTCTGCCGCTCGCCCCACGTGCCGGCTTGGCCCAGCACAGCCCACTCCGCGGCGGCGGGTTTACCCGCGGGCAACGGACTGGCGGCAGACCCCTCGCCCCGTCGCGTGGCGTCCACGGACACATCTTTCAGCACGGTGGCAAAAGACCGGTACTGGCTGTGCACGCGACGGCGATCCGGTTGCGGGATGATCTCGCGCACCTGCACGCTCATCGGCGGCGAGTTGGTGGTGGGAAAAACCGGCTCCCAGCCAAACGCCTTGTCCAACTCCATCCAGCGCCCGTGAAAGCCGACCACGTTGCCGTTGTCGGTGCAGAGCACGTACTGATAGGCGCCGGTGGCGTTGTTAAAAGTCTTGATGGACAACTCGTGGTCAACCCCGCCTTCGGCATCGTAGAGCGTCTCGGTGAGTTGCCAGCGCCCGCCCAGCGCCCAGTACACGCGTTCGCGCGCGGTGAACTTGGCCGTGCGATTGGCGTCGCTGTACTTCGTGAAACCGCGCTGCTCCCATTCGCCGGCACCGGCCAGCAGGGTTAACTCCTGCAACGCCGGACGCTCGGGCCGCGCGGGCAAGCCATCCGCGCTTTGGCTGCGTTGATAAAGCACCGCGCCGCCCAGTCCCAAGGCGATGACCAGCACGCCAATGATCAACCCCGCCTTGTCCCCTTGTTTCACCGCGCCAACCTAGTGCCCGATGTTAAGATTGCCGACGCAAACATCTTCACCACCTGTGAAAAGCCACGGCGGCATCTTGCACAAACAAGCCGCCATCGACTACGCTGCGCGCTGTGAGCCGTGTGTGTCATGCGTGGATGCTGGTGCTGGCACTAGCACTGGCCGCGTGCAGTGAGAAAAAGCCCGCTGCACCGCGCCCGGAAACAGCGCACATCATTGCGGCTGCCAAGGCCGGCGATCCGCGCGCGCAGATGTTGCTGGGGCAGATGCACCGTTTGGGCGATGACGTGCCCAAGGATGCCAATGCCTCGCTGCACTGGTATCGGCAAGCGGCACTGGCAGGACTGCCCGACGCGCAGCACAATCTCGCCGTAGCGTTGCAGCAGGGTTTTGGCGGCAAGCCCAATCCCACCGAAGCCGCGCAGTGGCATCAGCGCGCGGCGATGCAGGGATTGGCGGTCGCGCAATTCGATCTGGCGCGGCTCTTCCTTTTTGGAAAAGGCGTGGAGGCCAATGCCACCATGGCATTTCATTGGTTTGATGAGGCGGCACGACATGGCCACCGCGACGCCCTTTTTCACTTGGGCATCATGCGCCGCGACGGACAGGGCGTGCCGCAGGATTTGGCGCAGGCTGGAAAATATTTTCTGATGGCCACGGACTTGGGCCTGCTGGATGCGCAGGCGGAATATCATCTGCTCTCCTCAAAGATGACGCCGGCGCAACGCACCACCGCCGAAACATTGGCGCGCGAACAGACGGCCCGGATCACGCGCGGGCCCAGCTTGAGCGCGCCGTTGCTGGTGCGCGGCGGCCTGCTTTTTGCGCCGGGGCAAGAGCAGCCGTACTCGGGTCACGCGAGTTTCATGCACACCAACGGCGTGCGCGCGCAGGAGATGGATGTGCTGCAAGGCCGCCGGCACGGTTGGGAACGCACGTGGCATCCCAACGGCCAGCCGCAGGGCGAGACTGAATTTAACACCGGCCAGCGTCACGGGCGCATGTCGTTTTGGTATCCCAACGGCCGGCCGCAGATGACGGGCACCAACCAGCAAGGACGTTTGCTGCACGCGATGGCGTTGGCGCCGGATGGCAAACCCGCCGGCACCGTGCGCGAGGGCAACGGCACGATGACACTCTTCCATGGCAACGGCTCCGTTGCGGACGAGTTGAAATACGAGAGCGGTCGCTTGCTCAAAGCCCGCGCCTCCAAAACTCCCGCTGATAAATAATGGCCAAGCGTCCGTGCCGGGATTATCTTCACACACATGAAAACCTTGCTCGCCCATCGCCCTCGTCTGCGCGGCAACACGCTGGCGGTGTTGTTGGTCATCATCGGCGTCCTGTTCGCAGTCGGTGCGCTGGCGTGGCTGCTGCTGCGCCGTCCCGCACCCGACGCCGCGCGGACCAGCGCCAGCTATCTCCCCGCTGAGACCATCGCGGTGTTCACGGTGCAGGCATCGCGGTTGTTGGAAAAATCTGATCTGCCCGCGCTCCTCAAGAAGAATCTCGACCGCATCGAGGGCGCGCGCATGTTCATCAACCCCGACAAGCTGGATGACACCGCGGACATGAAACGGCTGGGACTGCGGCCGGGTGTGCCGTGGCAGTTGTTCATCCATCCCGGCGCAAAAGGCAATCCGGTGCTGGGCCTCATCCTGCCGCTGCAAGATCGCCGCGCGTTTGAGCAGGCACTGCGCGAACTGCCCGCCGGGTTGGGCATGCAGTTTCTCAACCGCGTGAAACCGCAAGGCGGACTGCACGGCATCTTCGACGCGCGCGAATCCTTTGCTGTGGCGTACGACGAGCACATGTTGATTTTGCTCGCGCAGGAAAAAAGCACCCTGCCGCTGGGCGAGATGGTCACGCAACTCTTCGCAAGGAAACGCCCGTTGACCACGCCGTCCTTCACCGCGCTCGCGCAGGCCGATGCCGATGCCACGCTGTGGGTGGATGTGTCGCGCGCCGCCCCATTACTGCCCGACAAAGCTGCACGTGAAGCAATGCCCGCGTTGCCCGATTGGCTCAAAGGCGAACTGACCGCGTCGGTCCGCTTTGAAAATGGCGCCGTGAAATTGGAAGGCTCCATCCACGCGCCCAACGGGAAGTCCATCCTGCCCGCCAAGCCCACAGCCGTTCCGCTCGCGCTGGTGCTGCCGGGCAACGCTGTCGTCGCCGTGCTGGGCCGACTCGACACCGCAGCCTTGCAGGATGCCCTGCCCTCGTTGACGGCGCAGTTGGCGCAGTTCGACAGCGAACTGGGCGCGGTCAAAACAGTGATCGAGAATTTTCTGGGCCTCTCTCTGACCGAGTTGCAGGCGCAGTTGCAGGGCGACGTGGTGCTGGCGCTGACGGATGTCACGCCCCACAAAGACAAACCCGCTGAGGACAACGGGTCAAAGCCGTCGTTCTTCAAACTGCCCAAGCTGAACCTGCCGCAAATCCCGATCCCAAAATTTGAATTCCTCGCTGGTGCCACCTTTCACAAGCCGGAGCAGGCGCAGCAACTGGCCCAGCGCCTGTCGGCCTTGGAAGGATTTGGCATCGGCTCGTTGGCGGTGGAGAACACGCTGTACCTCGCCACCAGTCCGCATCGCGAAGCCCTCGCCAAATCCAATCGCAAGGCGCAGCCGTTGCCCGACGCCGTGCGCGAACAGATGGCCGGCAGCGACGCGGCGTTGTACGTGAATTTCAAGCGACTGACGCAAGTGCTCGGCCGGTTTGAGAATGTGCCCGATGGGTTGGAGGAGCTGAAGGCGCTGGAACACCTCACGCTGAGCTTGCGACAATCGCCCGGGCAAGTGCGCGCTCAGGCCACGTTGACCTTGGCGGAGGGCTTGGCGGCGGATCCGCAGAACAGCCTGCGCCGCCTCTTTGAGCTGGCGCTGGACACTGCCGCGCCCCCACGGCGTAACCGCTGATTTGGGCTAGCTAATCTGCGCAGATTGTGGACACTGCGGCATGTCCTATTGGATCCATCGCGACGGGGAAAACTACGGCCCGTACACGCAAGATCAACTGCAAGATCTGCTCGACGACGGGCAGTTGACGCGGGCCGATCTGGCCATTCTCGAAGGCGACCCCGCTTGGAAAACCGTCGGTGACATTCTTGGCGCCGCAACCTTTGTCCCCGCGCCGATAAAACTGCCCGTGCCCTCCGCGCGCCCCGCCATCGCCGTGGGTTACAAGCAAGAACCCGTCGCCGAAGAGTACGAGGAAATTGAGGAGACAGTGGAGGCGGCCCCCGTCGCTGCTGCGGGCAGAGGCAAGCTGTGGTTGATCCTGGCGATCATCGTGGTACTGGGTGGCAGCGCGAGCGCATACTTTATTTGGTTCAAGAAGCCCGCTGACACGACACAGAAGTCCACAGGCAAAACGCCACCGGCCAACAACGCCACTCAACTACCCAACCTGCCCCACACGGAAGAGAATTCAACCACGACACCGGCAAACAACGGCACGTTGCCCACACCGCCGGATCCAATACCGGGCAACAACGCGACTGTGCCGGCCGCCCTCGACTTGCCGCAGGCGCGCGCTGTGTCCGCAACCGCCGCGTACATTCCCGCCGACGCGACGGCGGTCTTCACCATCGCGCCCAAACAGCTTTTGGACAAAGCCGGCGGGCTGAAGGGCATCCTCGATCAAGTCGTCGGTGGCGCACCGGAGATGAAGCCGGTGAAGATGATGCTCGGTCTGTTCAGTCCGGAGAATCTTGGCTTCGCGGTGGATCAGCCGTTGCATGTGTTTGTCGCCGCCAGCGGCACCGGCGCGGACGTGAAGATAGAGGTCGGCGTGATCGCGCCGGTGGGAGACTTCGAGAAGATTAACACGAGCCTGCCCAACTTCCTGAAGGTGATGGCCCGGGATGCCAAGCTGCCCGACCCCAACTTGAATTTCACCGATCAAGGCGGTTTCCAAGCCAGCCGCATCCCCGGCATGCCCGTGGCGTTGGGCTACAACAAGGACGTGTTCATCGTGTGCTACAAGTCGGGATTGGCGGCCGATCCCACCGCCGATCCGGCCGTAAATGATCCGATGCCCAAGCTCAAGGCCGTCTTCGCCAAGGACAGCAGCTTGGTGGCGGCCGATGCGCTCTTCAAATCTTCGCAGCAGACGACGCATGATTTTGGCATGTGGCTCAACATCGTGCGTGCGATCAAGATGGCGCCGCTGGATGACGAGCAGCGCGCAGCAGCGGCGCAGGCTGGGATTTCCAGCGCGACGTTCGCCACGTGGTTCGGCAACGGACTGGTGCGTGTGGATGCCAGTGCTGCTTTGTCCAAACCGTTGTCCGCCGATCCGAGTGGCAAAGGGGTGCCCAAGGAGTTGCTGGACGCCGTGCCGCAGGATGCGTTGGTCGTGCTGGCTGCCTCGGCCAATGCCGAGGTGGTGGCCAAGTCCATCCTCAGCGAAGTCAACGCCACGGTCATTGCTGGAGTGGACGAGCAATTGGCCCCACTGGGTCTATCTTTCAACAAAGTGCTGGGCATTTTTGGCGGTGACTTGGTGCTGGCAATGTTGCCGCCGGAACTGCCGGGCGGTGACCCCACCGGAATGATTGTCGCCACCATCAAAGACCCTGCGGTCGTGAATGGCATGATCAAGGAACTCGAGGCCAAAGGCATTCCCATCCTTCTCAAGGCGGTGGGGCTGGATCTCTTCCTCAAAGACAATCGGCTGTGCTTGGCACCGGCTCGACTGCGGCCTGCGCTGGAAGGGCCAAATGCGGGAGGCAACCTGCCGGCGGCCACGCGCCAATTGCTGGCCTCCAATGATCTGTCCATCCACGCAAACGTGCAGGCGCTGGCGGCATTGGCGAAGGATAATCCCAGTGCCGCGCAGTTTGCCGAAGCGCTGGCGCAGGTTCAATCACTGACCATCACGGGCAACGCCGATGTGGACAAGGCAGGCGGCGCGCTCACCATCAACTTGACCGATGCCAAGACCAACAGTCTGGCGCAGTTGGTGCAAGCCGTCATCAAGGCGCAGATGAGCGCGCCTCGACTGCCGGGGCCGCCTGATCCCACGCTTCCCAATCCGTTGCCCATCCTGCCGCCCGCCCCGCCCTTGAAAGGAATCTCACCGCCGCCAGTGCCGCCCCCCGCCCTGCCGCCTCTGCCTCCGCCGTCAGCAGCGCCGGCGGTACCGGAGGTCAATCCCTTCGACAAACCCAAGAAGCCGTAACGCGGGCGCGGCGGTGGCCAGTCGCTGATTATTCGGTTGCCAAGAGAGAGGGCTGTGGCGTAGCGTCGGCTGATGCACTTGAACTTGTCCCAGTGCGGCCGTCGCGTTGCCGCAACTCCGTTTCGTTTCACTTCGTTCGTGGCCACGGTGGCTGCTGCGCTGAGCTTGGCTGTCCTTCCCCTTCTTGCGCAGGAAACGCCGTTGCAGCCGCAGAAGGCTGATCCGGCGTTAAAATATGTGCCGGGCGACGCCCACATTGTTTTCTCGTTCAACCCCGGGCAACTGCTCAAGAAATCCGGCTACGAAACCCTGGCGGATCTGCCGGGCACGAAAGAGGCGCTGAAAGAGATCCGGCAGAACAGCGAGATTGCGGCCAAGTTGATTGAGGCGCCGGAGCTGTTGGGCATTGATTTTAATCGCCCCATCCACGTGTTTCTCAAGGTGCTGCCGCCGGGCAAGGAGTTTGGGCAGCCCAGCGTTTCGGGTGGATTGATCGCGACGCCGCTCAGCGCCAAGAAAATCCAAGAGGGCCTGCGCAATGTCCTCAAAGAAGCTGCTGGCGAAGTCGGCTTGGCCATCTTGAAAAAGATGCGTGTGGAAGAGGGCTGGAACATTTTGGAATCGGAGGAGACCAAGGGCGCGGGTTCGCTGGCGTTCAATGACGAGGTCGTCATCCTCGTCGGCACCGATCCCAGCAGGGAAGATTCACCGAAGGCCGAAAAGATTTCGGAGTCCGTGCGCGCTGCCAAGAATCCGCTGTCCAAAACGGAGCCGGCCTTCGTGGCCTATCTCAAGAAGAACGCCGACGCGGGTGGTTGGATGAATCTCAATTCCATGTTGGAGTTGGCCCCGGACATGAAGGAGGAGCAGCTCAAGAAAATGCGGCAGATGCTCGGCAACCTGCGCATGGCGGGCACGGTCAATTTCTCGTCCGGCAGCGTCCGCGCCGATCTGCTCTACAACACCGATGCCGCGTGGTGGAAGATGATGAAGGCTGGCCCCAAGAAGACCATGCTGGATCTCATCCCCCAACGCGCCGTGGCGTCTGGCGTGTATTCCTTCGACATGGAAGCATCCCGCAAATGGATGAAGGATGAGTACCTGCCGATGCTCAAAAATCTGGGCGGCGCGGAAGGTCAACAGGGTTTTGCGTTCGCTGAACTGATGGTAATGGGGGCCACGGGCCTCAAGCTCGAAGAATTATTGGATATCCCCAAAGGCGAGATGATGTTCACCTTTGTGGATCTGAAGAAGGCTGGCGAGAACGGAGAACCCAAACCCTCCCTGCTCTTTGGCATGACCGTCAACGACGAGGAAAAGCTGGGCAAGCTCATCAACAAGCTGAAACAGGGCGAGGGAGAGGGCGTGCTCAAGGCCATGAACGATGCGGGCTTTGATCTCCTGCAGCAGAAAGGCCGTTTCTTCCTCGGAAGCGACAACCTGATCAACGCCGTCAAGCTGGGCCGCATGCCCGGCGCGGTCGAGGGTGCGCAGCGCGGTTTCTATGACAAGAACGACATGGCACTCGCTGTGGATTTTGGAATCATCACCCGGTTGGCGCAGGACTTCGACGCCCCCGACGAGGCCGTCAAGATACTGCAAAAGTTCGCCCGCTTCGAGGCGACGGCCAACATGAAGCCGGATCACCTTGATTACGGCATCGAGCTGATCTTCCGTAATAAAGAGAAGAACGCGCTGCGCCAGATTGTGGACATGATCCAAGAAGCCACCGGCAACGGTGACGCACCGCGGCCGGGCACCAAGCGCATCCTGCCGCCGCTGCCGCCGGGCGAGCCCAAGCGCGAGCGGTTCGAGAAGAACTAGCCGCCACAAAATTCAACGCGCAACACGGCAGGCATTCCCTGCCGTGTTTCTTTTTTGCGACATTGCCAGTCGCTGGCAGTTTGCATTAATCTCGCGCCATGAAGGGTTGGGTTTTGCTGATGGCGCTATCGCTGCTGACTGTTGTGGCAGCGTGTTCCAAGTCCAACAAAGCCATCTCCCCGGATCGCGTGAAGTTTGGCGAGGACGGCAAGTACTATCTGGACGGCAAGCCGTGGTCGGGCAAGCAGTCCTCGCAATTCGCCAACGGCAAGACGCAGTCTGAAGGCGAGTTGGTGGACGGCCTGCAGCACGGCGAATGGAAGTGGTACTACGAAAGCGGCAACGTCCAGAGCAGCATCACCTACAAAGTGGGCAAGCTCGACGGCAATGAGACGCACCGTTTCGACAACGCCGCCAACAGCTTGGCGTTGGTGAAAACTTTTCAGGGCGGCCAGTACGTCACAACCTATCAATGGCGGGAAGACGGCACGCTCATCACCGCGCCCAAACAACCCGCCCCCACTGCGCCACTCGCGGTGCCGTAAACAGCGTCACTCCTCTTCCACGCGACCGGCCGCCACGAGCCGATCGAACAATGCCTCTGGCTGCGCGGGCTGAAAATCACCGGGAATATTCTGTCCGCCGGCAAGGTAGGTGACGGGCAGTTGGGTGGCTAACACCAGATTCCAGCATTTGCTCCAGCGCGTCTCCTCATCCAGATGCGTCAAGATGATGCCGGTGATGGGCAGTGTGGAAAAGAACCGCGCATGCGCCAGCAGCAATCCCAGATCGTACGCGGCGTTGAGCACGAGATGGATCTCGGCCTGCGGCAGTTCCTTCAATTGATCGGCCAGCACACGCCGTCCTTCGCGGTCGCCCACTTGCACGCCGGGCAGATCCACAAAACGCAGCGTGTCTTCCGGGATCAACTCGGCGCTGTCCCAAATCCGTTCCACCGGCACGCGCAGCACCTCGCAGTGCACGCTTAAAAAGTCCGCGAGATTGGCCGCCGCGCTGTCCAGCCGCCAGACCCGCACCGCGCGGTTGTGCAGCAGCACTTCCTGCGTCATCCATTTGCAGAGACTGGTGGTCTTGCCCGTGCCCGGCGTGCCCACGAAAACGCGCACGGGATTGCCCGGCTTGGCGTGGCGTCGGCTGAGTTGCTGCCAGTAGTCGGCCAGTGTTTCGCGCACGAGCGCGAATTCCTCCGGCAGACTGCGCGGTTTGGTGAAGCCTAGAAAATTGCGGGCCTGCCCGGAAATCCAACGCGCGTGCGAGGGCAGCAATCCCAATTGCTCGATGATCTTCGCGGCGGGCAACAAGCCGCCGTCGCCCTCTGTCCCCGCCGTGCGCGCAGTTTGGAGCATCTCCGCAATCCTGGGCGGCAACTGCTGCGGGCGCGGACGCGGGGACTGCGGCGCCGCCACGGGGCGATTGAGGATTTCGTGCTCGAGCTGGTTGATCTTGTCGTTGAGGCGCAGCAGCAAATCCTCGTGGTTGGCCTGCGGCTCCGGCGCGGTGGCCATGATTTCCACCTGCGGCTTGGTCCAGATTTTTTTGACACCCGAAACCGGCAGCTTGCGCACGTTCAACACCACGGCCTGCGCGCCAAGCTGGGCATGGATTTGTTCCAGCGCCTCTTGGGGTGTGTTGGCGACGACTTTGACGACGTTCATGGCCCGATCGGAAGCGTCCGGCTCATCGCCGGATCAACTTAACCCAAGCTGGGGATGGTGCTGACCGGCGCAATCTCCACCTTGGGCGGCAATTCCTCATAGGCGAGGAACGCCAAGTCGGGGAATTTCGCCGCAAAGAAGCGTCGGAGTCCAGCCCGAATCGCGCCGGCGCAGATCACCACGGGCGATTTGCCCTCGGCGATCATCGGCTGCATGGCTTGCGAGAAATGATACGAGAGATGCTGCGCCATCTTGGGATCCACCAGCATTATGGTCTCGGTGTGCGAGGGGCGCAGTCCTTTGGCCAAGTCTTCTTCCAACCACGGATCCAGCGTGATGGCGTGCACGACGCCCTGCGGGTCCTGATATTGTTTGACGATCTGATTGCCGATGGAGCGGCGGGCCTGCTCGGCCAGCTCGTCGGGATTCTTCGTGGTGGCGGCGTAATCGGCGACGCGCTCGAGCACGCTGACCAGATTGCGGATGGAGACGTTTTCGCTGAGCAGATTTTGCAGGACGCGCTGCACCTGCCCGACCGACAGCAGCGCGGGCACCAGCTCGTTCACCAGCGCAGGGTTGCTTTCCTTCAACGTGTCGAGCAGCACCTGCACGTCCTGGCGCGAGATGATCTGGTGGCAGTAACGCTTGATGGTCTCGCTGAAATGGGTGACTAACACCGACGCAGAGTCCACCACGGTGTAGCCGGCGACCTCGGCGTTCTTGCGTTCCACCTCGGTGATCCACGTGGCCGACAACCCGAACACCGGCTCGGTCGTCTGCACGCCCGGCAGCACCTCGGTGCTGTTGTTGGTGTTCATCGCCATCCAATATCCGGGCATCACTTCGCCGGAGGCAATCATCTGGCCGCGGAAAATGAAGCGATACTCGTTGGCCCCCAACTGCAGGTTGTCGCGCAGACGCACGGCGGGAATCACGAAGCCCATGTCCTGCACAAAATTCCGGCGCACGCTGGTGACGCGCTCTAAAATATCGCCGCCCTTTTTGGGATCCGCCAAGGCCAGCAGTCCGTAGCCCAGCTCGATCTGCAGCGTGTCCACGTTGAGCAGATCCTCCAATTTGCCCGGCCCCGCTGTGGGCTGCGGACCTTTGCCGCCGCCACCACCGCCGGGTGTTCCATCGGGTGAAGTGGGCGTCGCACCGGCAGAGTAATCACCGTCGGACGTGCGAAGTTGGATGAGTCCTTGTTTCTCAAATGAGCGGTACATGAACCCGAACAGCAGGGCCATCGCGAAGAACGGGAACCACGGCAAGATGCCCGACAGCAGCGAAAATGCCGCCAGCAAAAAGAGCGTGATGGTCAGCACCTTGAGCACTTTGGGCTGAAAGAAAAGTTGGCTCGCCAGAGTCTGGCCCAGGCTCGCCTTCTCGGAGGTGCGCGTGACCAAGATGGCGGAGGCCGTGGAAATCAACAGCGCCGGGATCTGCGAGACGAGGCCTTCACCAATGCTCAGGATGGTGTAGGTCTGCAGCGCGGCGGTGATGTCCATGCCTTTTTGCATGACGCCGATGCCGATGCCGCCGATGACGTTCACCACGGTGATGAGGATGGCTGCGATGGCGTCACCGCGTACGAACTTGCTTGCACCGTCCATCGCGCCGTAGAAATCTGCCTCGCGCGAAAGTGCTTCGCGGCGGCGGCGGGCCACATCTTCTTTGATGAGACCGGCGTTGAGCTCCGCATCAATGGCCATCTGTTTACCGGGCAACGCATCCAAGGTGAACCGCGCAGCCACCTCGGCGATACGACCGGCGCCCTTGGTGATAACGACAAAGTTAATCACCGTCAGGATGATGAAGATCACGAAACCCACCACGTAGTTGCCCTGCACCACCACTTCACCGAAGGCGCGGATGATCTCGCCCGCGCGGCCTTCCACGAGGATCGAGCGTGTGGACGCCACGTTGATGCCCAGCCGGAACAGCGTGGTGATCAAGAGCAGAGTCGGGAAACTGGTGAACTCAGAAGGTTCGCGGATATAGATGATGACCAGCATCACCAACAGGCCGGAGGAAATGCTCACGGCCAGCAGCATGTCGATGATCAGCGGCGAGAGCGGGATCACCATCCACACCAGCGAGCTGAAGATGAAGGACACCAACATGATGTCCGCCCACATGGGCTTGCGCGGGGAAATGGCGGGGGCAGCACTCATGCGCGAAGGCGATGAACCGGCAGTGCCCGGCCAAGTCTGAAATCATTCCGTTGCATTGACTGGATATCCAAAGGGTCGGAGTCATTCCTTCCCGCCCCTTGCACAGCAAGCCCAGTGCCAGTCGGACTGGCCGGTTTATCGCTGGAAATCATGGGTTTGACGGGCATTGGCAGCAGCCTCGGCCATCCGATGGCAACTCTTGCCGGGGCTTATTTGGGGATTTCAATCCCCTGTTTGTAGTAGCGATACCGGTTGGTGCGGTACACGTGCGCCAGGATTTCCGCCACCGCCGCGTACAGTTGCGGGATGATATCCTGCCCCACTTTGCAGTGCTTGAAGAGCAGTTGCGCCACGGGTTTGTTTTCGATGATCGGAATCTGATGTTGCTTGGCCAGTTCGCGGATGCGCAGCGCGTTGAAGCGCGCGCCCTTGGCCACCACTCGCGGTGCGCCCATGTTTTTGCGGTCGTACCGCAGTGCCACGGCCAAGCGAGTCGGGTTGGTGATGATGACATCGGCCTTGGGCACCTCAGTTTGCCACTTTTGCCGCAGCATCTGGCGACGGCGCCGGCGCACTTCGCCTTTCACCTGCTGGTTACCTTCGTTGCTCTTGGTTTCCTCCTTCACCTCGTCGCGCGTCATCATGCTGTCCTGCTCCGTCTTCCAGAGTTGATAGGCGTAATCCACCCCGGCGATGATCATCATCCCCGCCAACACACGGATCGTGACGGTCTGCGCCGTGCTGGCCATGAAGTTGATGAAGTAATCAAAATCTGTGGCGGCATAAAAGATGGGGTCATCCATCACCTTGCGGATGACCGGATACGTGAAGCCGAAGATCACAATGAACTTGAGCACCGCCACCACCAACCGCACGGCCGATTGCACGCCGAAGATGTTCTTGAAGCCCTTCATCGGACTGAGCCTCGCCCATTTCAAATCCAACCCCTTTGGGGCGAGCTGGAATCGGCTCTGCACGCCGCTGCCCACCAACGCCGCGAAAAACCCTGCCGCCATGATGGGCAGCAAGCACGTGCCGGCCACCGTGAGGAAATGCGCGAACTGCGCGGGGAACGATTCCACCGTCACCTGCGTGCTGCCCAACTGCGCGAAGGTCTGGGCCATGTAAATCTTGATCACCGCGAACATGCGCGGCATTGCCAAGGTCAGCACCAGCAAGCCCACACCGATGAGGAAGACGGTCTGGATTTCCGGGCTGCGCGCGAACTGCCCCGAGTCCAGCATCTCCTGCAACCGACGCGGCGTCGGTAACTCGGTTTTTTCTTGGCCGCCCTCTTGTTCCGCCATGGCCTACTTTCCCTGTCCGAGCAGGCGGACGATGGTGACAAAATCCTCCGGGATCTGCTGCATGTAATTGGAGATCTCCATCGCCATCATGTTAAACATCGCGCCCAGCAACGTGATGCCGACCAAAAGCCGGATGCCAAAACCCTCCATGAACACGTTCATCTGCGGCACCGCGCGCGCCAGCATGCAGAGCAGCACCGTGACCACGATGCCCACGGCGATGATCGGCGCAGCGATCTTCACCGCCACCATGAACGTGCGCCCGCAGATCTGCGTCATCTGATCAAAGAGTTCATTGCTCAAGTGCCCTCCGCCAATGGGCAGCACCTCGTACGACTGTTGAAACCCGATGAGCAACGTGTGATGCAGATCCAGCGACAGCAGCAACATGATCGCCAAAATCTGCAGCACCACGCCCATGACTTCCATGGATTGCGCCTCGCCCGGTGCCACCATGCTGCCCATGTCCAAACCCAACTGGGTGTTGATGAGGTTGCCCGCCAGCGCCACCGCGAACAGTACCAACCTGCAGAGGTAGCCGAACAGCAAACCGATGACCACCTCGCTGGCAAGCAGACCGATCAGGCCGAGAAGGGACAGCGTGGAAAGATCAACGCCCAACGTCGGCAACGTGGGCAGGATGACCGTCGCCAGAAAACCACCAATCGCGATGCGCAGACGGATCGGCACGGCGGCCGCCGAGAAGATCGGAAAGATGGAGAGCATCGCGCTCGCCCGCACGAAGATCAGGAACCAGTAGAGGAAAAGCTGTTCCATCGCGCGCGTCCCTCATGCACTACTGCACCATCTGCGGCAGCTTATCGAAGATGCTCGTGGTGTAATCCACCAACGTACGCACCAGCCACGGCATGATTAAAAACAAGAGCGCCGTGACCGACAACGCCTTGGGGACGAAAGCCAGCGTCTGCTCTTGCAACGAAGTGACCGCCTGAAAAAGGCTGACGGCCAACCCCACCACCATGCCCACCAGCAACAGCGGCGCGGCCACGATGACAATGTTCGTCATCATCCCCTTCAAAATTTCCACGGCATAATCCGGATTCATAAATCACATTCCAAAACTCATCGCCAACGACCGCACCACCAACGTCCAGCCGTCCACCAGCACGAACAGCAGGATTTTGAGCGGCATGGAAATCGTGACCGGCGGCAGGAACATCAAGCCCAGACTCATCAGCACGATCGCCACCACGAAATCGATCAGGATGAACGGGATGAAAAGCAGGAAGCCCATCTGGAATCCCGTCCGCAATTCGCTCAAGACGAATCCCGGAATCACCACCGTCAGCGGCAGGTCTTCCACCGCCGTCGGCCCCATCTTGGCCAGGCCCACGAACAATTCCACGTCCTTGGCGCGTGCCTGTTTGAGCATGAAATCCTTCACGTGCACCGTGGCGCGGTCCAGCGCCTGCGTGCTGGTGATCTGCTTGGCCGAGTACGGCTTGATCGCCTCCGCATCAATCTTGTTATACACCGGCGCCATGATGAAGAACGTCATGAACAGCGCGAAGCCCACCATCAACTGGTTGGTCGGCACGCCCTGCAGCGAGAGCGCGTTGCGCAGAAAAGAGAACACGATGATGATGCGCGTGAAGCACGTCATCAGCATGATCAACGACGGCGCCAGCGACATCAGCGTGATGACAAACAGGATGCGGATGGCCACATCCACATCCTCCGGCTTCTGCGGCATGTTCATGCCGATGTTAAAACTGAACGGGTTGGCGCTGCCCCCTGCCTGCGATTCGATCACCGGCGGCACTTTCGGCACCTCGATGCTGGGTACCGGCGGCACGACCTGCGCCCATGCGCTGCTGGCGGCGATCAACAACGCAACCGCGAACCCCCAACGTTTGCTGGCAGTGAAAGCGCTCATGACAGTTTGCCTGCGAAGAGGGTTTTGAATCTCTGCGTCCACGAACTGCGCCCAGCGGATTCCGCCTGCGGACCTTCAATCAACGTCTTGAGCTTTTGCGCGAAGGAACCAGGCTCAGTCCCGCTGGGATCCACTGATTCAGCGGCGACTGGCGGTTCGTCCAAGTTGGTGATGAACCGTGTGCCCGCGGGAGAATCAGCGATCAAGATGCGTTGCTTTCCGTAAGTCACCACGTGCAGCGAATGGCGCGAGCCCAGCGATTTGCTTTCCAGGATGCTCAGGTTCGTCTGCCGCGCCTTCACCATATTGAAGAGGCTCGAACGACGGAAGAAGCGCACGCCCAACAGAAACACAGCCAATATCAGCAACGCTGTGCCACCCAAACGCACAGCCATCTCGGCCATGTTCACGGGCGCGGGGTTGACCGTTGGTGACGCTTGGGGCGGGTGATAAATCTTGGGCTGCGCCGCCGGGGCAGGCGGCACGGCCGGTTGCAACACGGCGTTGGTGCCGTCGGGTTTGGCAGTGACGCCAGCCGGTTCGGCACCAGCGACCCCGCTGATCAGCATCAGCATCGCCGCCAGTCCCGCCCAGATGCGGCATTCCATGTGAGATGTCCTCATAACTTTTGTCCCTTCCATGGGCTCAGATTTCATCCGTGTTCATTGCCGCCCAACCTTCCTTGGTTGCCCGTCCCACACGGGCCACGGGCGGCATACTGCGATTGGAATTACACTCCAATCACAGACAACAGAGCAAATGACATGCCACGAATAGCGGCGTAGAAAGTCGCTCGAAACAGCCTTGTTTGGCTGTTTTTGAGGACTGCCGGTCTGGCAGAATCGCCCCTGTGGAAGGGGCTGACAGGGGGTTGGGGTTACTTGGGCAGTACTTCGCGGATGCGAATGCCAAAATTCTCTTCGGCGATAACGACCTCGCCGCGGGCAACCAGTTTTTGGTTCACGTAAATGTCCACGTTGGCGTTGGCGGGTTTATCCAACTGCACGACGGAGCCGATGTTGAGTTTGAGCAGCTCGCCCATCGTCATGTGGCAGCTCCCCAACTCGGCGGAAAGTTTCAGCGGGACGTCTAGCAGGAATTCGAGGTTCTGAGGGTGTTCAGTGGCCGTGCTCATAAATCAGGAGTTGATGGTCTGCACGATTTGCACCGCGCATTTTTGGTCCAGACTGCCCAAGCGCCCGATGTACTTGGGTTTGCCTTCCAGGCAGATCTCGACGCGGCTGAGGCGCTCCGGTTCCAGCGGGATGATGTCGCCTTCTTTCAACGTCAACATGTCACGGGTCAGCACGGGGATATCCGGCCACTGCGCGGTGACACGCACGTTGACCTTGGCGAAGGCCGGGTTCCACGGCTGGCGCACGTACTCTTCGTGTTCCTCTGTCTCATCTTCAGCCTCGGTGATGGAGGTCGCCAATGAGAGGTGGCGGATGATGGGATCAATGCCGCGCACCGGCAGCAGCATCTGGATCTGATCCATGCAATCGCCCAGCGACGCGTCGATGGACACGTGGTAATAGGTCTCCTCCGTGCTGCCGATCTGCAAAAACTGCGGGTTCATCTCGTGCCCCAGCAGCGTGGCGCGCAGCGGATCTTCAAATTTCCAAGACCGGCACCATTCGCGCAGGATAATCTGTGTGATCTGATCGAGCAACGCCGTTTCCACCTCGCGGATGGGGCGGTCAGGATTCACCGCAAAGGCTTTGCCGCCCAGCATGCGGTCGGCAATGGTCAGCCCAAGCGGCTTGGAGATGTCCAGCACGCCGATGGCTTCCAGCGGGTGGATCTTGAAGAGGATCATGTGCCGCGGCGCCTCGAACATCTTGGAAAATTTGTTGAGGTCCATCACCTCCAGATTGGTCTGTTCCAGCGTCAACTCCATGCGCAGAAAGAGCGCCAGCCGCGCGGCCAAGGCGCGCACCACCACCGCGTTCTGGTTCTTGAACCGGTGAACTTCGTTGGAAGAAAGCGCGGTGTGCTTGCCGACTGTGAAGCTGCGGATCTTGCCGGCGGGCAGATCGCGCTTGCCCCCACCGTGGCCATAATACACCACCGACTCCTCATGGGCTCCGCCCTCAGCGTGGGGGACCGTCCCCGAAGGCTCGGTGGCAAACACCTGCGTGGCTGTCAACGGCGACGTCCTGTCGCGGAACAGCCGGATGTCTGCTTGCTGGAAATCGTCCTTGGGCATGGCGTTACTGCATGATCCATTTGCTGATGATGATCTTCCCCACTGGCGAGGAATGTCCCTGCGCGGACAGCTCACGATTGAAGTCAGCCAGCAATTTGCCTTGGATCATGTTCTTGGTGCCGGGCTTCTGCAATTCCTCGATGGTGTAACTCTCCAACTCGCGCGTGGTGATCTCCTGCAATTGCTTGGTCTTTTTTTCCACGCGGGACTTAAAGGTGGTGTCATTCGCCGCCTGCCGTTTTACGTAAATCTCCGCCACTAAGTAACGCTTGCCGCTCGTGCCCTTGGGATTGACCGTCACCGCGGTGGGGCCGCCAGAATCACTGCTAACAATCGGCACGGACTCATCGGGGTCATCCGCCTTTTCGGTGCCCTTGGAGGCACCCTTATCGGCAGCTTTCGGAGCACCATGACTGTCAGCATCAGCACCATGCGCATCCGCCTTCTTGGCATCACCGTGCGCATCCGCCTTCTTGGCATCACCGTGCGCAGCATCTTTGCTGGCACCAGTCTTGGCGTCCCCTTTGGGAATTTCGCCAACGACTTTGGCGAGGATGCCCGTTTGCATCGCATCAATCTTTTTGAGGAACACCACGCTCACGCCGTACGCCGCACCAGCGCACAGTGCCGGCATCAAAATCAACGGCAGAAAAGTCATCAACCCACTCTTGGAAGATTTGGCCTCGCCCCCTTCCGGTGCAGCGCCGTGCCCTGCGGCGGCGTCGCCACCGGCGGCGGGTTGTGCGGGTGCTGGGGCAGGTTTCTCAGCCATGACTTATCCCTCGTTGCTTGTGTTTACTACCCTGTTAATCGGCAATTACCGCTTGAGCTGCATCATTTCCTGCAGAATCTCATCGCTGGTGGAGACCACCCGCGCGTTGGCCTGGAACGCACGCTGCGTCGTTATCATGGTTGCAAATTCGCGCGCCATGTCAACGTTCGACAATTCCAACGCACCCGACTCGATGCGCCCCAATCCCGCCGATCCCGGCGCAGCGGCGCCAGCAAGGATTTGCGTGGAGGACGCGCTGTCTCCGGTAGTGCCCAACGCACCGGCCGTGGCCAAGTTTGAATAGAGGTTGGCGCCTTCCTTCATTAGCGCCTGCGTGTTTTGGAAGACCTGCATCAGCACCTGCCCGCGGTTGTACTGCGTGCCATCGGAGAGCAACATGTTCGCCTTGCCATCCCCAC
>SIAW01000030.1 GCA_009695465.1 Pedosphaera sp. | reverse complement strand
CCCTGTGGCCCACACAAACTTGTTTACTTGAAAAGGGTGTTGCCTATGATGCCCGCCTTTGGCCGGAGTGGCGGAATGGCAGACGCGCTAGACTCAAAATCTAGTTTCCGAAAGGGAGTGGGGGTTCAAGTCCCTCCTTCGGTACCATCTTAGTTTTGGCGAGTGGCAGGATTGCATCGGTGTTTGGCGCGCAGCCCAGTTGGGCCGTGACAAGCCGCAGTGGTTCTGGCTCAATTTCCACATGGCCGGTCTCATTGTGCGCGTTGCGCTGTTCACGTTCCTCTCGGTTTCATCACTGCAAATCCTCTGCGCTGGCGAAGGCGCGAAGGCGGGCAAGCCCGCAGTCAAGGCCGCCGAGGATTACGCCATCCAACTGCATCGCCCCAACAAGCCCGGCGATAAATTCCGGATGGAGGCCAAAGGGTCGCAGATGGAACGCACCGAAACCAAGGAGGGCGCGCAGGAGGATGAGGAGCTCAATTCGTTCCTGTTCGATTTCAATGGCACCATCACCGTGCTGGCCGTGACGCACGATGGCAGCGTGAAGAAGGTGGCGATGGAGGTGGAGAAGTTCACGCTGACGGAGGAGGATTTCACCTTCGAGGCATTCCCCAAGGGCACGCGGTTGGTGGGATTCTTCCAAGGGCGCGATGAAATCTATCAGGTGATTTTGGAAGGGCAACAGGAGGGCCGCCCTGTGCCCGCGGGGATGGAGTTGGACGCGCTGCGGTCCATCGTCAATCTGAGCCGCGAGGACAGCGCCAATGACGACGTGATTTTTGGCAGCACGCAACGCCGCAAGCTGGGCGCGAGTTGGGATTTCAACAAGACGGCCGCCCTCGCCGATTTCAAGCGCGACGGCATCCTGCTCGACGCCAATAAAACCACCGGCAAAACCATTTTGGCCGAGGCCGTGAAAGTCGGCGCCATTGATTGCCTGCTGCTCAAGGGCGAAATGGATGCCACGGATTTTCAGCCGCCGTTGCCCAAGGAATTTCGCGTGGAGCAGACCACCATGACGGCGCGGTACACCGGGAAATTCCCGTTGGACACGCGGTTGCCCGAATTGGAGACGACGATGGAGGCGAAGATGTCGTTCCGCGCCAAGACCGCGCCGGCAAAGGGCCAGCCGCAAGTGCAAATCGCCTCCACGCGGCACAGCCGCAAGACCACCCGCATTATCCCACTCACCCCGCAGAAATAAGCGCCCGCTCGTGCCGCGCAAGAAAGATTCCATGAAACGATTGTTCCCGTTGTTGATGTTGCTGTCCGGCGCCGCCACGATGTCTGCGGAAGATTGGCCGCGTTGGCGCGGGCCGATGGACAACGGCAGCGCAGTCGGTGGCGAGTATCCCGACAAACCCATCGAGGCCATTTTGTGGAAAATTCCGCTGCCCGGCAAAGGCTGCTCCACACCGATCGTCTGGCAGCGGCAGATCTTTCTCACCGCACCCATCGAAGGACAGGATGCGGTGCTGGCCTACGATTGGGCGGGGAAAAAACTCTGGCAACTTCCCATCGGCGCGGAGATTGCCGGCAAGCATCGCAACGGATCGGGCGGCAATGCCTCGCCGACCACGGACGGCAAATTCATCTTCGTCTCTTTCAAGAGCGGTGTGCTGGCCGCGTTGACGCTGGAAGGCAAATTGCTTTGGAAGACCAACCTGCAAGAACGATTCGGTCGCGACACGTTGTACTGGGACGCCGGCACGTCGCCCGTCATCACGCGCGCGCATGTCGTGATGACTGTGATGCACGAGGGGGATTCGTTCCTCGCCGCCTTCGACAAGCAGACCGGCGAGATGGCTTGGAAGACGGCGCGCAAATACAAGACGCCGCCGGAGAATGATCACGGCTACACCACGCCCATCGTGGTGACGCGCGAAGGACGCGAAGAGATTGTCACGTGGGGCGCCGAACATCTCACCGCCCACAATGCCGCCGATGGCAAGCAGCTCTGGGAATCGGGCGGGTTCAATCCGGAGGGGAAACGCAATTGGGTCGCCGTGGCTTCGGCTCTCATCGTGGATGGAATGGCCGTGGTGCCGCACGGGCGCGGCACGTTGCTGGCCGGCGTCAAACTGGGCGGCACCGGTGATGTGACTGAAAAGAATCGCGTGTGGACGCGGACGGACACCGGCTCGTTCGTGCCCACCCCGGCGGCTGCCGAGGGGCGCGTGTACTTGGTGCGCGACCGCGGCGAGGTGGTGTGCCTGGACGCGCGCACGGGCAAGACTGTTTGGGAAGGGCGCTTCCCGGAAAACCGGAACAGCTACTACTCCTCGCCGAGCATCGCGGGCGGCAAGATTTACGCGGCGCGCGAGGATGGCGTCCTCTTTGTCGCGCGGTGCCGTGACAAGTTTGAGTTCGTCTCCGAGAACGACATGGGCGAACGCATCGTGGCCTCGCCCGTGCCGATCCAAAGCCGCCTGTTACTGCGCGGCGAAAAGCACCTCTTCTGCGCCGGCCGCCAGTAATTGAACGGCGGCCCGCACTTCATACGTGTACATACAATTTGGAGTTGCGTTGCGGCCCCGCTTCGTGGACAGTTTCTGTGAAAGGTGGCGACGGGCCGCAGCGAACCAAAGACTGTGATGCGCGCAATGCAATGGCTGATCGTCTGTGCGTTGGGAGCCGTCTCCGCATGGGGCGCAGCATCGTGGCCCATGCACCGGGGCAATCCCCAACTCAACGGTGTTTCCCCCGAAGTCTTGCCGGATGCGCTGGCGCTGCTCTGGAAAATCAAAACCGGCGGCCCGGTGAAATCCTCTGCAGCCATCGTGGACGGCCGCGTCTATGTCGGTTCCGATGACGGCCACGTGTACGCGTTGAATCTGGCCGATGGCGGGAAAATCTGGACGCACAAGACGGCCGATCCCATCGAGGCGTCGCCGCTGGTGCTGGATGGACTGGTGATTGTCGGCGGGCTGGATGGGGTGGTTTACGCGTTGGACATTGCCACGGGCAAGCCGCGCTGGCAGGTGAAGACGGGTGATAAAATTGTCGGTGGCGCCAACACCGTCAAGTCGCCCGATGGCAAATCCAACTGGGTGTTGGTGGGCAGCCACGATTACACACTGTATTGCCTGGAAGCCAAGACCGGCAAGGTGGTCTGGAAATACATGGCGGAGAATTTCATCAACGGCTCACCTGCCGTGACGCAGGGGCGCACGATGTTCGGGGGCTGCGATGCGTTGCTGCACGTGATTGATCTGGCCAAGGGCGAACGCGAAAAAGCCATCGAGGCCGGTGCGTACATCGCCAGCAGTGCTGCGGCCGATGGGCAGTTTGTCTATGTCGGCCATTACGAAAACGAGTTCCTCTGCTTCGACATCAAGGAAGGCCGGGTCGTGTGGAAATATCGCGACCGTCAATTCCCGTACAGCTCCTCGCCCGCGGTGACGAAGGATCGCGTGCTCTTCGGCGGGCACGACAAGCGCCTGCATTGTCTGGACCGCGCCAAGGGAGAGGCGGTGTGGGTGTTCAACACGCGCGGGCAAATCAATAGTTCGCCGGTGGTCTGCGGCAAGCGCGTGCTGATCGGCTCCAATGACGGCCGGCTCTACATGGTATCCATGGCCGATGGCACGCGGGTGTGGGATTACGAGACGCAGGACGCCATCACGGCCTCGCCGGCGGTCGCGGAGGGGCGCGTGGTCATCGGCAGCGAGGATGGACACGTGTATTGTTTTGGCGCGAAGAAACCATGAGCATCGCCGCGCCCGCACCCACTGCTCCGCCGCTGGAAACGCAGACCACGGCCGGCAATTATTTCGTCTCCAACTATCCGCCCTTTTCTTTTTGGAAGACCGATCGCGTGCCCGAGGCGACTGCCGCGATGCAACGCGCGCCCGAGGCCGGCACGCCGCTGGGCGTGTATCTGCACATTCCGTTTTGCCGCAAGCGCTGTCACTTCTGCTATTTTCGCGTGTACACGGACAAGAATGCGGCGGCCATCAAGTCGTATCTGGACGCCGCGCTTTCGGAGTTGAGCCTGTACGCAGCGCAACCTTTCATCGGCGGGCGTCGCGCCAACTTTGTGTACTTCGGCGGCGGCACGCCCTCGTATCTTTCGGTCGAGCAGTTGCGATATCTGACCGACGGCATGAAGGCGCGGTTGTCGTGGGAGGATGCCGAGGAGGTGACCTTCGAATGCGAGCCGGGCACGTTGACCGAGGCCAAGCTGCATGCGATTCGCGACATGGGCGTCACGCGGCTCAGTCTGGGCGTTGAAAATTTTGACGACCACATTCTGGAGATCAACGGGCGCGCCCATCACGGACAAGAGATCGACCGCGCCTACGCGGCGGCGCGCGCGGCGGGCTTTCCGCAGATCAACATCGACCTCATCGCCGGCATGGTGGAGGAGACCGAGGACAACTGGCGCCAGTGCGTGGCCAAGACACTGGCGTTGGCGCCGGACAGCGTGACCATCTATCAGATGGAGGTGCCCTATAACACCACTCTCTATCGGCGCATGAAGGAGGAGGGCAAACTCGCCGCGCCGGTCGCGGATTGGGAGACCAAACGGCGCTGGGTGCAGGAGGCTTTTGCTGAACTTGAAAAGGCCGGTTACACGGTGGGTAGCGCGTACACCGCCGTGCGGGACAAGGCGCGCACGCGGTTTGTGTATCGCGACAAACTGTGGGCAGGCGCGGATTTGTTGAGCTTGGGCGTGGCGAGCTTTGGGCACATCGGTGGCGTGCATTATCAGAATCATCACGACTTCGATCCGTACATCGAGCGCTTGAACAAAGGCGAACTGCCAATTTACCGCGCGCTGACTCCCAGTGCTGATGAGCGACTGATCCGCGAGTTCATCCTGCAACTCAAGTTGGGCGCGGTGAGCCTGCGCTACTTTGCGGAGAAATTTAATGTGGATCCGCGCGCGCGCTTCGCCGAGCCGCTGGATCGCATCCGGCAATTGGGACACCTCTCGATGGACGGCGACACGGTGCGCATCAATCGCGAGGGATTGCTGCAAGTGGATCGCTTGCTGCACGAATTTTTTCTGCCTGAACATCGCAACGCTCGATACGCCTGAACGCGGGATTTTGAATGGCCACTGAACACAACACTGAGATCAAGCCGGTTGGGGTTTCGCCCTTGCTGTATCCGCTGGACGAATTTTATGTCCGCAACGGCCGCGCATTGCCCGCCGTTATCTCCATCGAAGGAGCGGCGATGCCCGAGCCGCATCGCGGCCTGTTGGTGCACGAGAACGACATGACGCCCACGCTGCAAAATTTCCATCACGACAGCCTGCACGTGCAGGCGCTGCATGCGGAAGAGCGCGGCGATTTTTATTTCCGCGAAGTCCTGCTGGTGTTGGATGGTTCGGGCCGGTTCGTGGAATACGGCGCCATCAAGATCAACTTGGGACTGCTGCCCGCCGATGCGCGGCGCGAAGTGCTGGAGGCGCGACTGCCGTTGGGGCGCATCCTCAACACGCACCACATCGCGCATGCCAGCCGGCCCAAAGCATACCTGCAACTTGTGTCAGACGATTACATCAGCAGCGTGCTTGGCCTCGCGGGCAGCTCGGTGCTCTTTGGTCGGCGCAACACGTTGACCAATCGCGATCGCTTGCCGCTGGCGGAGATCGTGGAGATTCTGCCGCCCGAACCCGCCGCCTGAACGCAAGACGATGCGCCCGTCCGGGGAATCATTTGACGCGTTGATCATCGGGGCTGGGCCGGCCGGTTCCTCAGCCGCCGCCATCCTTGCCGAACACGGACGGCGCGTGCTGGTGTTGGAGCGCGAAAAATTCCCCCGCTATCACATCGGCGAATCGCTCATCCCCTTCACGTACCATCCGCTGGAACGCCTCGGCCTGATCCCGCGCATGAAGGCTTCGGCGTTCCAAAAAAAATACAGCGTCCTGTTCGTGCAGCCCAACGGACAGGCCAGCCAGCCATTTTATTTTTTCAACCGGTACCAACGCGATACCGTCGCGCAGACGTGGCAGGTGATGCGCGCCGAGTTCGACCAGATGCTGCTGGACAACGCGCGCGCGAAAGGTGCGACGGTGATCGAGGAGACCGCGGTGAAAGAACTCCTGCGCGAGGACGACCGCGTGGTGGGCGTGCGCGCTCAATTGGCCAGCGGCGAGCTGGCCACTTTTCGAGCACCCGTCACGCTGGATTGCACGGGCAAAGAGGCGTTCACCGCCGTGCGACAAGGGTGGCGGGTGAAAGATCCCTTCCTCAACAAGGTGGCGGTGTGGACGTATTACAAAGGCTCGCGCCGCGAGATGGGGATTGATGAGGGACAGACCACGGTCGCCTTCATTCCCAACAAAGGTTGGTTCTGGCACATCCCGTTGCACGACGATTTGGTGAGCATCGGCGTGGTGGCCGAAGGCAAATATCTTTCACGCGACGGCGTGCGCGACGCCAAGACGATGTTCGATCGCGAGATCCGCGAGAACGCGTGGGTGGCTGATCACTTGGCGATGGGCGCGCAGACGGGGCCGTATTTTGTCACCAGCGAATTTTCATTTCACGCGCGTTATTGCTATGGCCCGGGACTGTTGTTGGTGGGCGACGCCTATTGTTTTCTCGATCCTGTTTTCTCCAGTGGCCTCATGCTCGCCCTCAAGAGCGGGGTGATGGCCGGCGACGCGGTGCATGCGGCGCTCTCGACCAATGATTGGGCCCCCGCGCGGTTTGCCGAGTATGGCCGCAGCATGCGTGTGGGCATCGAGAACATGCGCAAGCTCGTGTACGCTTTCTACAACCCGGCCTTCTCCTTCAAGCAGGTCATCGAGAAATATCCCGATGCCGCCGGCGAGATCACCGACTGTCTCTCCGGCGATGTGGACAAGGACTTCAGTCAACTCTGGGCGCGCGTGCGCGAGTTTGTTCCGCTGCCGGAAGATCTGCCACTGGGCGCGCCGCTGGAAAGCGCCGCCCTCGCGCCATGAACATCCTGCAGATCACGCCGGGCGCCGGGCGCATGTACTGCGGAAATTGTTTCCGCGACAACGCAATGGTGGCCGCGCTGCGCGACGCCGGGCACGCGGTGACGATGCTGCCCCTTTATCTGCCGCTGACGTTGGACGAGACGGATCAAAGCGCCGGGATGCCCATCTTTTACAACGGCGTGAACGTCTATCTGGAGCAGAGGCTGCCGCTGTACCGGCACGCGCCGCGTTGGGTGCATCGGATGATCGGTTCGCGGCGAGTGTTGGATTGGGCCGCAGGACGCGCTGCCAAAACGCGCGCTGAAGATGTGGGCGATCTCACCCTCTCCATGTTGCGCGGCGAAGAGGGCAACCAAGCGTGCGAACTCGAAGAGATGCTGGCGTGGCTGCGCACACAACCGCAGCCCGATGTCATCTGCTTGTCCAACGCGCTGCTGCTGGGCATGGCGCGGCGACTGCGCGCCGAGCTGCGCGCGCCCATCGTCTGCCTGATGCAGAACGAAGGGCCGTACATTGACCAAATGCCCAATGGCGTGCGCGACCAAGTCTGGGCGCTGATGGCCGAGCGCGCGAGCGACGTAGCCTGCTTTGTCGCGCCCAGCCGATATTACGCGCAGCGGATGCAACAGCGCCTGAATCTTTCGAGTGACCGCGTCCACGCGGTGTATAACGGCATCAACACCGATGGCTACACTTCTGCCGATGCGCCGCTTGATCCGCCCGTGCTGGGATTCTTCTCCCGCATGTGCCGCGACAAGGGACTCGATACGTTGGTGGAGGCGTTCGTGCAGTTGCGCCAGCGCAATCGTGTCCCGCGTTTGAAACTGCGTGTGGGCGGCGGCTGCGGCCCTTCCGATGAGCCGTTCGTGGAAGGACTGCGGCAGAATCTGCACGCGCACGGCCTGCTCGGCGACGTGGACTTCCAGCGCAACCTCGACCGCGCCGGCAAGCAACGATTCCTCAAATCACTCTCGGTGCTGTCGGTGCCTGCGGCGTTTGGCGAGGCATTCGGATTTTATGTCATCGAAGCGCTTGCCGCGGGCGTGCCCGTGGTGCAGCCGCGCACCGCCTCCTTCCCGGAATTGGTGGAGGCCACCGGCGGCGGCGTTTGCTACGAGCCGGCCGATGTGCCCGCGCTGGTGGACGCGATTGAAAAAATGTTACTCGCGCCTGCGGAGGCCAAGGCGATGGGACTGCGCGGGCGCGACGTGGTGCTCAAACAATTTTCTCACACGACCATGGCGCGGAGCATGGCCGAGCTGTTTGCCAAAGTGTCCGCTCAACCTCATCCCGCCTAATTCCATGCCCAGCGAATTCACCATCACGCGCCGCGTCGAGTTCAGCGAGACGGACATGGCCGGCATTGTGCATTACGCCAATTTCTTCCGCTACATGGAGGCGGCCGAGCACGCGTTCTTCCGCTCGCTGGGCACGTCCATCGTGGACAAGGTGCTGCACGTGGGTTGGCCGCGCGTGCATGCCGAATGCGATTATCGCAAGCCGCTGCGTTTCGAGGACGAGGTGACGGTGCGATTGTTGGTGACAGCCAAGAACGCGCGGTCGCTGCGTTATCAGTTCCGTTTTCTGCGCGGTGACGAGGAAGTGGCACGCGGCGCGTTGACAGTCGTCTGCGTCTCGCGCGATGAACACGGCGAGATGAAGGCCACGAATATCCCCGCCGCCATTGCTGATCGCATCGAGGTGGCTGCGCCCGACCAACTGGCGTGATTGCCCCGATGCGACAAACGATTTGAAGTCAACCCAACGCCCCACTACATTGCTCCCCGCATGATTGCTGCAAACACTTCCTCATCCAATCCGGCTTGGCTTTATTGGGCGCTGCTCACCGTGGCGTGCTGGGGCATCTACGGCATCTTTCTCCACACCGGCGCGCAAGGCATGGCCGACCCGGTGAACGGCCGCATCAAGGCGTTCCTCTGGGTGGGCCTCGCGTATTTTCTTACCGCCGTGCTTGCGCCGCTGATCCTCCTCAAGATGAAAGGCGTCTCGATTGCCTTCTGGGAGTATCCCGCGCCGGGCGTGTGGTGGTCGCTCATTGCGGGCATCTTGGGAGCCATTGGCGCGCTGGGCGTGCTGCTGGCTTTTGGGGCAGCACCCAAACCCACGCCGCTCTACGTGCCCGTCATCATGTCCATCATCTTTGCCGGCGCGCCCATCGTGAACGCTGTGATCGCCACCACCAAGGAACACAACTGGCCGCACGTGAAAGCGCCGTTCATCCTCGGCATCGCGCTGGCTGCGCTCGGCGGTTTTCTCGTGACCAAGTACAAACCCACGCCGCCCGCCAAGCCCGCGGCACAGGCAGCGCCCACCCAGAGCAGTCCTGCGAATTGAGGCGGCGCGATGGGTGCCACTCGCCAAGCCATCGCTGCTGATCAACTCGCCAAACTCCGCGCCCTGCTGGCGGCGCTCCGTCCGGCCAACCAGTTTTACACCCGCAAGCTCGCTGCCGTCGGCGCGTTGGATGGTGTTTCAAGCTTGGCTGAATTCACCGCCCGGATTCCCTTCACCACGAAGGCGGAGTTGGTGGCCGACCAAGTTGCGCATTCGCCTTACGGCAGCAACCTGACTTTCCCCATCGCCGAGTACACGCGGTGCCATCAGACCAGCGGCACCAGCGGCGCGCCGTTGCGCTGGCTGGACACGCCGCAAAGCTGGCAGGCCATGGTGGATTCGTGGAAGACCGTGCTGCGCGCGGCCGATGTCCAGCCCGGCGACCGCGTGCTCTTCGCTTTTTCCTTCGGCCCATTCCTCGGTTTCTGGCTGGCCTTCGAGGCGGCAGCGCAGATGGGCTGCCTTTGTTTTCCGGGCGGCGGCCTTTCCAGCGTCACGCGACTGCGATTGCTGTTGGAGAACCGTGTGACCGTACTCTGCTGCACGCCCACCTACGCGCTGCGTCTGGCCGAAGTGGCCGCGCAGGAAAAATTGGATTTGCGCCAGAGTGCTGTGCAGAAATTGCTGGTCGCGGGCGAACCCGGCGGCAGCATTCCCGCCCTGCGCGAGCGCCTGCAAACCCTCTGGCCGGGCGCGCGGGTGTTTGATCATCACGGCATGACTGAAACTGGCCCAGTCACATTTCAATCTGCCGAACACGACGACAGCCTGCAGGTGATGGAGTCGGATTATTTTGCCGAGGTGGTGGATCCGGTGACCGGCGCGGCGGTGGATGCCGGCCAGACTGGTGAACTCGTGCTCACCACGCTTACACGCACGGCCTCGCCGGTGTTGCGTTATCGCACGGGTGACCTCGTGAGACTCGTGCCCGGCACCAGCCCGATGCGATTGGCCGGTGGCATCCTCGGCCGCACCGATGACATGGTTATCATCCGTGGCGTGAACGTTCATCCGGCCGCAGTGGATCAGATCCTCCGGCAATTCCCGGAGATCAGCGAATATCGCGTGTGCATTTCCAGCAATGGCGCGATGGCCGAGCTGCGCGTGCAGGTGGAATTGGCGGCGGCCTCTGCTTTGAACTCCGCCCACATCGCGGAAGCCTTTCGCGCGGGACTCAACCTGCGCGTGCCCGTGGAGTTGGTCCCGGCGCAGAGCCTGCCGCGATTTGAATTGAAGGCCGCCCGTTGGATCCGAGAATCATCCCATGACTGAAACGCAACCCCTGCTGCACCTGCGCGAGGTGACCAAAGAATACGCCGGACACAACGGCGCGGCGCTGGCCGTGCTGCGCGAGGTCACGCTGGATATCCGCGCCGGCGAATCGGTGGCCATCACCGGTCCCTCGGGATCGGGCAAGAGCACGCTGCTCAACATCATGGGCGCGCTCGACCAGCCCACGCGCGGTCACGTGTCGCTGGGCGGAGAAGACTTGGCGACGTTCAGCCGCGATCAACTGGCCCATCTGCGCAATCGTGCGATGGGATTTGTTTTTCAAAGCCACCATCTGTTGCCCCAATGCACGGTCATGGAAAATGTGCTCGTGCCCACGCTCGCGCGCGGCCGCGCCACACCGGACGCGGAAGCACGGGCGCGGCGATTGCTCGATCGCGTTGGATTATCCGCGCGCTTGACGCACCAGCCCGGCGAACTTTCCGGCGGCGAACGCCAGCGCGTGGCCGTCGTGCGCGCGCTCATCAACCAACCACAGTTGCTGCTGGCCGATGAACCCACCGGCGCGCTCGATCACGCCACGGCCCAGTCGTTGGGCCAGTTGCTGGTGGAACTCAACCGCGAAGAACGCGTCACGCTCATCGCCGTCACGCACTCGGTGGAGCTGGCGCGCTGCATGGGGCGGCAACTGCATTTGGTGGAAGGCCGACTGCAACAGGCATGACCCGCTGGACGCTCATCGCGCGCAGCCTGCGCTTCCACGCCCGCTCGCACGCGGGGACGATTGCTGGCGCCGCCGTGGCCGCAGCGGTGTTGACCGGTGCGCTGGCGGTGGGCGATTCAGTGCGTCACACGTTGCGCGGGCAGGCACTACAACGATTGGGAGAAGTCCGCGCCGCGGTGATTCAGCACGACCGGTTTTTCCGTTCGGCACTTGCGGCGGAGTTGCAAAAAGGATTCCAAACCAACACGGCTGTGGGTGCAGTGTTGCGCCTCAACGCAACCGCGCAGCATCCGGAATCCAAGGCGCGCGCCAATCAGGTTCAGCTACTGGGTGTCGCGGAAGATTTCTGGAAACAAGGAGCCACACGCGGTGCCGCGCCTGCCGTGCTGCCCGATGAAAGCGCCTTCATCAATTCGCAGTTGGCTGCCCAGTTAAAACTCAAAGTGGGCGACACCTTCAACCTGCGCATCGCCAAGCCCAGCGTGCTGCCGCGCGATGCGCCGCTCGCGGTCGCCGAGGATTTGACCGTGCGCCTGCAGTTGCGCGTCGCGGGCGTTCTGGATGCGCAGACGCAACTGGCCGACTTCAATCTGCGCCCCGGCGCCACGCCGCCTCACAACGTGTTTGTGCGGCTGGATTGGTTGCAACAAAAGGCGGGATTGCCGGGCCGCGCCAACTTGTTGTTGGCGGGCGGCGAAGGAGACGCGCCTGCAATCACCACGCAGGCCAATCAATTGCTGCGTGAAGGCTGGCAGTTGGCGGATGCAGATCTGGAACTGCGCGAGTTGCCGCAGCACGGCGTGATCGAGTTGCGGACAGATCGTATTTTTCTGGACGCCCCCGCGCTGACGGCCGCGCGCGAGGCAGGCGGGGCGCACACGGTGCTGACATATCTCGTCAACGAGCTGCGGCACGGGAAAAAAGCCGTGCCGTACTCGATGGTGACTGCGGTGGAAAACACCGCGCCTCCGCTGGCGGCGTCCAGCGACTTGCCCAAGGATGCCGTGATCGTCAACCAATGGCTGGCGACAGATTTGGGAGTGAAGGCGGGCGACGCGCTGAGCCTTTCTTATTACGTGCTGGGATTGAATCGCCAGTTGGAAGAGCGCAACGCGACCTTCACCGTGGCGGGTGTGGTGCCGACGGGCGGCCGTGGTGGCGACCGCGAGTTGATGCCGAATTTTCCGGGCATCGCCGGTGTGGACGAAATCCGGAACTGGGAGCCGGGCATTGATGTGGACTTGAAAAAGATCCGCGATCAAGACGAGGACTACTGGAAGGAACATCGCGGCACGCCCAAGGCGTTTCTGCCGCTGGCCGCTGGGCAATCGCTGTGGGGCAATCGTTATGGGAACGCCACGGCGGTGCGTTTTGAATATGCGCCCGGACGCCGCGCGCAGATCGAGCAGACGCTGCGCAGCCGGCTTGATCCCGCCTCCATCGGCCTGCAATTCCGCGACGTGCGCAGCTTCGCGCTCGACGGGCGGGCGGCCAATGATTTCGGCGTGCTGTTTGTCAGCCTCAGTTTTTTTCTCATGGCCGCCGCGCTCATCTTGATGGGACTCCTCTTTGTCTTCGGCACCGAACAACGCGCACCGCAAGTGGGCACGTTGTTGGCGATTGGATTCACCGGCCGGCAAGTGCGCAACCTCCTGCTCGCCGAAGGCGCGGTGATCGCCGTGTTGGGCGCGGTGTTGGGCGCGTGGGCGGGATTGGGCTACACGCAACTGTTGACGCACGGGTTGAGCACCGTCTGGGCAGGTGCGCTCGGATCGGGCAGCATCACTTATCATGTGCAACCGCTGACTGTGGCCATCGGCATGTTGGGCGGTGTCGGCATGGCGCTGTTCACGATTTGGCTGACCGTGCGGCGATTGCGCGAGGCGCAGGCGGCGACATTGTTGAATGCGGGCATGCACGAGGCGCGGCATCAAGTGCAGTCCCATCGCAAAAGCCTTGTGATCGCGGCGGCCTGCCTGTTGGGCGCGCTGGTGTTGGCGGCGCTCATGAAAGGTGCGGCAGGGCAGGCGAAGGCCGGTGGATTTTTTGGCGCAGGGGCGTTGCTATTGGTGGCGTGCCTGTGTGCGTGTCATGCGTGGCTGGGCCATCTGTCGCGCGCGGGTGGGGACACTTTCGCGTCGTTGGGAGCGATGGGCTGGCGTGGTGGCGCGCGACGGCGTGGGCGCAGTCTCGCGTGCATCAGCCTGCTGGCCTGCGGGATTTTTCTAGTCGTGGCCGTGGGAGCTTTTCGCATCCAACCCGAAAAAGAAATGGGCGTGCGCGCATCGGGCACGGGTGGGTTCACCTTCTTTGGAATGGCAGATGTGCCGGTGCTGCACGATTTGAACACCGCTGCCGGCCGCGAAAAGATGGCGGTGAACGGCGCGAAGGTGCCAGCGGGATCGCTGGTGCAAATGCGCCTGCGCGAAGGCGATGACGCCAGTTGTCTGAACCTGAATCAGCCGCGCGAACCCCGCCTGTTGGGTGTGCAACCCGCCGCGTTGGCGAAGCGGCAGGCGTTTGTTTTTGCAGCGACGGAGAAAGGCGAGGATGGGTTGCGCGGTTGGGATTTGTTGTCGCGGCGTTATCCCGATGGCGCCGTGCCCGCCGTCGTGGACATGAACACGGGCATGTGGGCGCTGCACAAGCGGGTGGGGGACACGCTGGATTATCCCGATGAACGCGGCGGCATCTTTCGCATCCGCATCGTGGGGATGTTGGCTGGCTCCATGTTGCAGGGCGACCTGTTGATCGCGGAGGATCGGTTCGTGGAACGCTTCCCGTCATCGGCGGGCTATCGTGTGTTGCTGGTGGATGCCGCCGATGCAGCGGCGGCGGACAGGGCGCGCAAGGAATTGGAATTCGCGCTGGAAGATCACGGGCTGGAATTGACGCTGACGGGCGAGCGACTGGCAGCGTTCAGCCGGGTGCAAAACACCTACTTGGATATTTTCCAGGCGATCGGTGGACTGGCATTATTGCTGGGCAGCGCGGGGTTGGGCGTGATTGTGTTGCGCAACGTACTGGAGCGGCGCGGGGAATTGGCGTTGCTTGAGGCGGTGGGTTTTGGCAAGGGTGCGCTGCGCTGGCTGGTGTGGGCAGAGCACGGCGGACTGCTGGTGCTGGGCACGCTGGCCGGTGTGATCTCGGCGGTGCTGGCGGTTTGGCCGGCGATGGATTCGCCCGGGCACGGACTGCAACTGGAGTTGCTGGCGCTCACGGTGGGAGCAATTCTGCTGAGCGGGATGATCTGGATTTGGCTGGCGGCAACGCTGGCGTTGCGGGGAGAATTGATGGCGGCGCTGCGCAGCGAGTGACGAAGGAATGTTTATGATTCGTGAAATGGCATTGAGCGTGTTGTTGGGATTGGCCGCCTGCCAAACGGTGGTGCCCGTGGCGGCGCCGGTGCGGCCGTTGTTCGCGGAAGATTTTTCCGGCGTGGATGCGGTGCCGGAGACCTTGCTGGTGTTCAACGGCGATTTTTCTGTGGGCACCGAGGTGGGCAATAAGTTCTTGGAATTACCCAGCACACTGACGGATCAATACGGCATCATGTTTGGCCCGACGACAAATGCCGGGGTGACGGCGTCGGCGCGGTTTCAAGGCACGCGCCGTGGCCGGCTGGATCCAGCGTTTGGTGTTGGGCTGAACGGGGTGGGTGGTTTTCGGTTAATGGTCAGTCCGGCGAAGCGAAAGCTGGAGTTGCTCAAAGGCGACGCGGCGGTGGTGGCGGTGGATTTTGTGTGGGTGAGCGGCAAGTGGACTCACGTGAAATTACAGACGCGCGCGCTGGGCGTCGGCGTGTGGCAGGTGGAAGGCAAGGCGTGGATGGAGGGCCAGCCTGAGCCGCGCGCATGGAATCTCGTGTGGAAGGAAACGGCGGAACCGGCCGCAGGACGCGCCAGTGTTTGGGCCAGTCCCTACTCGGGCGCGCCGATTCGACTGGATGATTTTTGCGTGTCGCCGGTGGTGCCGTGAGCTTCTTTGCCGTTGACGCGGGCGCGTGTTCGGGTTGAATTGCCACATGCAAACGTTCACTTCGATGAAGGCATTATTTCTCTCGGTCGCACTCGCAGCATTGGGCAGCGCGGGTTTGTTGCCGGCGGCGGAGTATGCGCCCACGGTCGGTCTTCAAACGTGGACCTGCCGCAACATGAACTTCGACCAAGTGGTGGCGTTCGCGGTGAAGCACAAGCTGCAGCAAGTGCAGATGATGGGCGGGCACATGGATCCCAATGCGGCGAAGGAAGAGACGCTGCGCAAGAAGGCGGTTCTCGATAAACACGGGCTGACGGTTTACACGTTCGGCGTGGCGGGCACGTCGCCGGACAAGGAGAAGAACCGCAAGCTGTTTGATTTTGCGAAGCTGGTCGGCATCAAGCTCATCGTTGTGGAGCCGACCAATGACAAGGCGCTGTGGGATGGGTTGGAGGAGTTGGTGAAGGAGTACGACATCAAGCTGGCGATTCACAATCACGGGCGCGAGTCGGTGTACGGCACGCCGGAGAAAGTCTGGAGCGTGCTCAAGAATCGCGACCGGCGCATCGGCGTTTGCATGGACGTGGGCCACATCACGGGCGCGGGGTTTGATCCCGCGAAGGCTTTTGTCGAATACGACGGCCGCGTGTACGACATCCATCTCAAAGACAAAAAAGTAGAGAAGACCGCCGACGGCAAGACCGTGGTGCTCGACGTGAAGGTGGGCACGGGCGACGCGAATTACAAAGGGCTGTTCGCCGAATTGAAGAAGGCCAAATGGAACGGCGTGCTGGCCATCGAGACGGACAACGGCACGTTCGCCAAAGAGCCGACGGAGTTTGTCGTCGCTGCGATCGAGTTTGTGAAGAAGCAGAAGTAGCCTGCGCCTCGGCGGGCGCGTTGCCCAATCACCGCACGTAGCGCGGGTCGTGAATGCGGCCTGCCCCCGACTTTCGCAACAGCGCGATGAACCGCGCCAGCCCGGCCTTCTCCGCATTGTCGAGGCCGTAGTGGATGTGGCCATCGAGATACGCGCGGCGCAGTCCCGCGTCGTAGGCCGGATAGGTGGCGATGATTTCCTCCAGCTCCGCGAGGCCACGGAATTTCGCGCGGCGCAGTTTTTCTAGCAGGCTCGCATCGTGCGCTCCACGGCGCAGCGCCCACACGGCGTACACGAAAGGCAGCCCAGTGAGTTCGTGCCACGCTTGGCCCAGATCCCAAACCGCGTGATCGTGGGGGGCGCTCAGAAAATCCAAGGCGGCGTTGCCGATGAGCAGGACAAAGTCGTGCTCGTGTGCGCGGGCATAATCCTCCAGCGGGAGCAACTGCGGCTGCAGTCCGCGTTCGGCCAGCAACACGCGCAGGAGATTCACACTGGTGAGCGAGGCGGTGTCGCAGAAAATCTCGCGGGCCTCCTCCACGGGTCGGCGGTGGGCGAGGAAGACACTTTTCACCGGGCCATTCGAAGCCACCGCAACACCATCGAGAATGTCGTAGCCATCCTCGAACAACACGGCGGTGACGCTCAAGAGCGCGGCCTCCAGTTGCCCGGCGTGGAGCAGCGCCGCCAATTTCGGGGGCGTGGCAAAGACGGTTTCACTTTCAATCCCGCGCGTGAGCGGCACGGAGTTGAGATAGGGCACCGAGCCGATGCGCAAACGAGCGGCGTCACTCATGCGGTAGCGAGATTGTTCTTCAGCACCAGCGATGGATGAGGAGCGTTGATAGCGTCGGCGTCAGCAGTGGAAGGCTGGGCTATTTTCACCGGCTCGTAAAATGTGTTGCGCTGCACGGGAACTCTGCCGGTTTCGCGGATGGCTTTCACCAGCGCCGCTTCGGTCTGCCCTTGCGGCGTGCCGGCGCCGGCCATGTGGAAGATGTGCTCCTCGACAATCGTGCCGTGCAGATCGTCCGCGCCATAGCTGAGCGCCACTTGCGCGAGCTTGAGTCCCAGCCCAACCCAGTAGGCGGTGATGTGCGGAAAATTATCAAGGTAGAGCCGGCTGACGGCGATGGTGCGCAGGGTGTCAAATCCCGTCGGCGGCGTGGAGACAGGGATGCGATTGTTCTCCGGCTGATAGGGCAGCGGGATGAAACCGGTGAAGCCGCCGGTCTCATCCTGCAACGCGCGCAGTTGGCGCAGGTGATCCACGCGGTCGGCCAGCGACTCCACATGCCCGTAGAGCATCGTGCAGGTGCTGCGCCCGCCCATGCGGTGCCACGTGCGGTGGACGTCCAGATATTCCTCGGCGGATTCTTTGCCGCGCGCGATTTGCTCGCGCACTTCCTTGCGAAAAATCTCTGCGCCGCCGCCGGTGAGCGAGTCCAGTCCGGCTGCCTTCAGCGCGGCCAGCGTGTCGGGCACCGACTGTTTGGAGAGCCACGCCAGATGCAGGATCTCGATGGCGGTGAAACATTTCAACTGCAGCCGCGCGTCCAGCGTTTTGAGCGCGCGCAACATTTCCACATAGTGACTAAAGGGCAGCGACGGATGCAGGCCGCCGACGATGTGCAGCTCGGTGATGCCCAGCGCCAACGCCTCGCGCGCCTTCTGCACGATCTGCTCGAGGGACAGATCGAAGCCGTCAGCGTCGCGTTTCTTGCGCGCGAAAGCGCAGAACTGGCAGGAGAGGATGCAGTAGTTGGAGTAGTTGATGTAACGGTTGAGAATGTAGCTGGCGCGATTGCCCACGGCACGTTCGCGCGCGATGTTGGCCAGCGCACCGAGAGAGTGGAGGTCGGTGCTCTCCAGGAGGCGCAGCGCATCGGCCTCGGTCAAACGCGTGCCGGCTGCCACTTTGTCGTGCAGATCGCGCAACGGATTATCCGCAAAGAGGCGCATGCTAGAGTAGCGGGGAGCGCCAGAATGTGTGGAAGGCCACTTCGGCCCATACGATGGTGAGGAAAATCATGCTGATCACCGCGTTGAGGCGGAAGAAAGATTTCTCCGCCCACTGCATGCCGCGCCGGCGCACCAGCCAGTGTTCAAAGCCCAGCAGGATCATGATGATCAGCATTCCGATCCAGTAAGGGAAACGGAAGCCCGCGAGCAATCCCAGAAAGATCAGCAGTCCGAACATCAGGATGTGCGCGAGCAGAGCGGCCTGCAAGGCGTTGTGTGGCCCCCAGCGCACGACGAGCGAATGCAGTTTGTGTCTGCGGTCAAAATCGTAATCTTGAATGGCGTAGATCATGTCGAAGCCGACGAGCCAGAAGAACACCACGACGGCCATGGTGGTGGGCAGCATCGCGCCGTTGCTCAAGTGGCCCAGCATCTCCTTGAACCAATGCCAGCCCGACGTGTCGGTGGGGGCGTTGACGAATTGGAAGCTGCCCGTCACGGCAATCCACGCGCCCACCGGCGCCAGTGCGAGCGAGAGGCCCAGCACCATGTGGGTGAAATCGGTGAAGCGTTTGGTGAGGGAGTAAAAGAGAATCACCGCCAGTGCCGCGGGGGCCAACATAAAGCAAAGTGGGTTGATGAAATAACAGACACCAATGAACGCGGCGCCGCTGACCCCGCACAGGACGGACGCGCTGAACAGGCTGATCCGGCCAGCGGGCAGGTGGCGGTCTTTGGTGCGCGGATTGAGTGCGTCTATTTTGTGATCGGCGATTCGGTTGAAGGCCATCGCGGCGGTGCGCGCCGTGGCCATGGCCGCGACGATGAGCAGGAATAATTTCCAGCCCGGCCAGCCGTGTTTCAACAGCGTGGGTGGCGAGGACATGGTGGCGGCCTGCGAGCGCGCGGCGAGGATCATCGAGGCCAACGCGAAAGGCAGCGCGAAAAGGGTGTGCGAGAATTTGACGAACTCGCCCCAATTACGCAGCAGGCCCATCACGCTGAACTTGGTCACGGCGCGAACACTGCGGGAGGGTTGCGGCACGCGTCAATCGGTTTCCTCGGCCCAACGCGGGCCGATGTCGTGCGCGATACCCACATGATCAAGCACGCGCGACACCACCGTGTCGGCCAGCGCATCGAAGGTCTTCGCGCCCGAATAGAAGTACGGATTGGCGGGCAGGATCACCGCGCCGGCCAAGAGCAGCAGCTCCATGTTTTTAATGTGGACCAGATTCAGGGGCGTCTCGCGCGGCACGAGGATGAGCTTGCGCTTTTCCTTGAGGCAAACATCGGCGGCGCGCAACAACACGTCGGCGCTGTAACCGTGCGCGATGCGGCCCAGCGTGCCCATCGTGCAGGGGATGATGACCATGGCGTCGGGCGCGTTGGTGCCGCTTGCGAAGGGCGCGTTCATGCTCTTGATGGAATGCTGGTGCGCGCCCGCCGGCACGCGAAGGCCGTCGGGCAGTTCCTGCGCCAACACCTGCTGGGCGTAACTGCTCATCACCAAATGCAGCTCGTGCTGCCGCGTGTCAATGCGGTCGAGCAGGCGCTGGGTGTAAATGGCGCCGCTGGCGCCGGTGATGGCCACGAGCAGTTTCATAGTTGGTCCGTCATTGAACGGGCGTCAGCATAGGCCAGAGGCACCGCGCATCGCAAGCGGGCAGGCGGGGAAAATCGGCTCGACGTTGGCGCGATTTCCAATTAGCCTGCGCGCACAACACGTCCATCCGACGTGATGAGGAGGTGAAACAAATCCAACGCAACCTGCGGGCTTTGTCTTTGGCGGCAATCTGGCTGGCCAGTTGCCAAAGCACTCCGGACACTCGCGATCCCGTCGTGTTCCGTGCGCCGGAAGTTCCCGTGCCGCCGACCAGTGTGGTTCCGCCACACCCGCCGGTGGTGACGCCGCCGACACCGCCAGTCGTCGTCACGCCGCCCACGGTCAAACCACCGCGCTCGACGCCGACCGTCATCACTCCACCCAATCCCACCACCACGCCGCAGCAGGTCTCGCGCACGATTGTGTCGCCCACGCCGCTGGTGCCCGAACGGCCCGCGCCGGGTTGGGAAATTGTGCAGGTCAAACTGCCGCCGCCCAATCTTTCCATGAAGGTGGGCGGCATCGAGTGGGTCTCGCTGGAGGCGTGGGGCAAGCGGCATAGCAACAGCCAATTTGCGCGCCTGAAAAGTCAGGCGGAAATCATCCATCGCCTCGTCATCTCCGGTCTGCGCTTTGATGTGATGGCGGAGAATCGGCTGGCGCATTGTCAGGGCGTCCAGCTCTGGCTGGGGTTTGCGCCGAAGATTATCCAAGGACACCTCTATCTGCATCATCTGGACATGCGCAAACATTTGGATCCGCTCGCGGCGAGCATGCCCAACTTGGGTCGGGTGGTGGTGATTGATCCGGGGCACGGCGCCAACAATCTGGGCACGCAGAGTGTCTTCAACAAAAAGCACGAGAAGGAATACACGCTGGACTGGGCGATGCGATTGAAGCCGCTGCTGGAGGCGCGCGGATGGAAGGTGCATCTCACGCGCACGGCCGACAAGAGCGTGGCCAATGAGGATCGGGTGGAGTTCGCCGACCGCGTCCGCGCCACGCTCTTCATCAGCCTGCACTTCAACTACGCCGCGCCGCATGTGCGCGGGCTGGAAACGTACTGCATCACGCCGGTGGGCATGCCTTCGCATCTCACGCGCGGGTACAAGGACATCATTGACCAGACCTTGCCCAACAACAATTACGACAGCGCCAATCTGCAGTTGGCCTCGCGCGTGCACAGTCAGATGCTGGTGACGTGCGGCATGGAAGATCGCGGCGTGCGCCGTGTGCGGTTCATGTCGGTGTTGAAAGACCAGAAGCGCCCCGCCGTGCTGGTGGAAGGCGGCTACCTTTCCAACATGGAAGAGGCCAAGCTGGTGGCCACGCCGGAGTACCGCCAGAAACTGGCCCAAGCCGTCGCCGAAGCGCTCCCGTAGCGCGCCGTCTCCGTCACCAAATAGCGGGCACGGAAAGTTTCTTCCCGAAGCGATCGGTGTAAAATAGCTTCTTGTTCGCCACGCCGTACTCGTACACCAACTTGGTGATCTTCACGTCGAAGCAGCAGTACTCGGCGATGTCCATCATCCGCCCCTGCTTGAACCATTCCAGCGCCTGCAATCCCTCCGCAGTTTTCTCCACGCCCAACGTCGCCGTGGCGAGGGCGTCGAGCGAGATGCGGTGTGGCAGTTGCTTGCTCAATTCCACCAGCATGTCCAGCGAGGGCAACTGGCGCAGATCCAGCGTCGTGTACGCGTGCAGCACTTCGTAATCAAAGCGCAGGGTGTTGAAACCCACGATCAGATCCGCGCGCTGCAATTCCTGCACGAGGTCGTCCACTTGCGCCTCGCCGTAAATCTGATAACCACCGCGCGCCGTGCTGTACGTCACGCCGATGCTCATGCCCATGCGGCCAATGTTATTCCAGCCGCCGACCTCCTGAGCCGAGCGCTGGGTTTCCAGATCGAAATAGACGATGTTCTTCATCGGCGCACCGCGTGGGTGGGCAAACCGAAGACGCCCTCCGCCGCTTCGAGCACGGCCTCGCTCAACGTGGGATGCGCAAAGATGGTGCTCACCAAATCCTGCGCAGTGGCACCCAGCCGCAAGGCCAGCGCCAGTTGCCCGATCAACTCCGCTGCGTGTCCGCCCACGATGTGTCCGCCCAGCAACCGGCCGGTGCCCGCATCGGCGATGAGCTTCACAAAACCTTCAGTCTCGCCCGCCGCTAGTGCCTTGCCGATGGCGGCGAAGGGGAATCGTCCAACGCGCACCGTCACGCCGCGCCGCTTGGCTTCATCTTCGGTGAGGCCAATCGTGGCAATCTCCGGATGCGTGAACACGGCCGCAGGGATGTGATCGTAATTCATGGCCGCATGCCGGTCGCCCGCCAGCAGGTTGTCAATCACCACGCGGCCCTGCGCGGTGGCGACATGCGCCAAGGCCATGCGCCCGGTGACATCGCCAATGGCGTAGATGCCCGGCGCAGTGGTCTCCATGTGTTCATTGACGCGGATGGCGCGGCCGTCCAGCGCCACGCCCGCCTGTTCCAAACCCAGATCCTCCGTGTTGGGCGTGCGCCCGACGGCGACAAGGAGTTTATCACCTGACACTGTGGTGCCGTCAGCCAACGTCACCGTCACGCGATGGTCCGACACGTGCGCCTGCTCGATGCGCTGCTGGAATTTTGTTTCGATGCCCGCGTGGCGGAAGCTGCGTTGCAGCGTCTGCCCCAAGTCACGATCCAGACCGGGCAGCAATGTTTCCTGCATCTCCACCACGGTCACGCGGCTGCCGAGCGTGGCGAAGATACTGGCGAACTCGCAGCCGATGTAGCCGCCGCCCGCGATGAGCAACTCCGCCGGCGGCGTGTCCAGCCGCAGCAGATCGTCGCTGTTCAAGATGGTGTGGCCGTCGCGCGGTGCGACCGACAATTCCGACGGGCGCGAGCCGGTGGCCAAGATGAGGGTCTTGGGATTTTCAATGCGCGTGACACCCGTTGCCCCGCTGACCTCCACTGTTTTGGAATCCAGCAAACGCCCGCGACCGGCCAGCACGGTGATCTTGTTTTTCTCCAGCAACTGGCGCACGCCTTGCACGAGCTTGGCCACCACTTCCTGCCGGCGTTGGTTGATGGCGACGAGTGCGCTGACGGTGGGATCCACGCGGATGCCCATCGCGCTGGCGGCCTTGGCTTGGCGCAACCACGCGACGCTGGCCACCATCGCCTTGGTGGGGATGCAGCCGGTGTTCAAACACACGCCGCCGGGAGTCTGCGCCTCCACCAGCGTCACGCGCAGGCCGTGATGCGCCGCGCGCAGCGCCGAGACGTAGCCACCCGGCCCGCCGCCAATGATGACCAACTCATGCTCGCTGCCGTTCACGCGGGGAATCTAGTGCGCGGCCGCATGTCGCCCAACACAAAAGTACTGGCGTCAATTAACGGCTTTGCGCAGGCGCGGTGATGCGATAGGCTCGCTGCCAATCCGGACGCAACCACCCTGTGCGACCGGCATTGCATGCAACCGCAACACACCGCAGCTCCTGATCCCCAGCCGGGCAACCCCAGCCGGGAGCTGAAGATTTATTTTCTGCCGAACCTGTTCACGGCAGGCAATCTCTTCTGCGGATTCTTGGCACTGACGCTGATCGTGCAAGCGCCGTCGTTGTACGACGAGGCCACCTTTGATGCGGCGCGCCAGAAAATCTTTTGGGCGCTGGAACTGATCCTGTTGGCGTGCATCTTTGACGTGCTCGACGGCCGCATCGCGCGACTGGGCGGCTACGACAGTCCCTTCGGACGCGAGTTTGATTCGCTGGCAGACATCGTTTCCTTCGGTGTCGCCCCGGCATTTCTGGTGCACAAGGTGGTGCTGGCCGATGTGTTCAAGACAAACTCGGAGGAGATCGGCTGGTTTGTGGCCTCCATCTACGTCATCTGCGGCGCGCTGCGGCTGGCGCGGTTCAATTGTCTGGCTGCCATCGCCGAGGAAACCAAGAACACCGAGCACAGCAACGAGTTCATGGGCTTCCCCATCCCGGCGGCGGCGGGGTTGGTCGCCAGCATCACGTACTTCCTGATTTGGTTTGAGGAAAAAGAGTTCGTGAAGAGCAATTGGAAATTCGCGCTGCCGGCATTGCTGCTGTTTCTCTCGGTAATGATGGTGAGCAAGGCGCCCTATCCCACGTTCAAAAAGATTAACTGGCGCGGACGCCGGTCGTTCATCTTCATGGTGCTGGCTATTTTGGGCGCTGGATTTCTCTTCGCGCTGGGCCGCAAGGCGCTGCCGGTGGTGCCGATGATCATCTGCATCGGATACCTCGTGTACGGGTTTGTGCGGCCGTGGTTGTCGCGCCGGATGCGGCACGACATTGAGGAAGACAACGGAGAAGCCAGCGCGTAACGCCCGACGCCCTCAAGCGCGGCCGGCTATTTCAGATTCAGATACTGCTCCACCGCCTGCTTGCGCTTGGCCAATGCTTTGAGGCCGCCTTCGATCTCTTCTAACTGCGCCTGTTTGACCAACTGTTTGGGATCGGCGGACTGGGTGCCGGCATCAGCTTGGATGTGTTTGCGCTCGTCTTCCATCGCGCGGATTTTGTTGTCGAGGGCTTTGAGATAGAACTCCAACTTGATTTTCTCCAGCTCCGGTTTGAACCAATTCGGCGGGGCCATGGCCACGCGCTGCGGGCCAAAGGTGGGCACGTAATGGTCGCGGCTGGCTTCCTCTTGGCTTTGCTGGCGGCGCGCGCGCAGATCTTCGCCGGACAATGAGAGCTGCACTTCCTGTTTGCTCGCAGGGATCCGTTTGCGCAGGTGCAGGACAAATCCGCCTTTCGCAGTGGCCACAAAACGCGTGGCACGATCGGCGGGCTTGGCCATCTCCGATTCCGGGGGCAGTCCGCGCACGGCCTGTTTCAAGTCCGGCAACTCCACGAAATCCTTGAGCAGCTTGAAGGCATCGGTGCTGGTGTCCTTCATGGCGAAGGGCGGGACTTCCAGCCACTTCACACCGTGGCTCTTCTCGTGGGCTTGGGTGATCTCCGAGAACTTCTTGCCCGCGGCCAGTTGGTTGGAGAGGTTGGTGTAAAACTGGCGGCCGCGTTCGTTGGCCATGTTCATGGACTTCTCTTCCACGTATGTCTGCCGGAGGGCGTTGGACGTCACCGCGTCGAGCGTTTCGAATTTGGGCAACTCGCCCTCGATGCGCTTGACGAGGCCGGCGATGTACAGGCCGTCGTTCTCAATGGAGATAGGCTCGGGCAGCACGGTGTTGGGGCCCAACCCTTGGATGCGCTGCAGGGCCTCGCCCAGCTTGTGCTGGTTGATGTCGCGCAGCGGCACTTCCTCTTCGGTCATCACCAACGAGCGGTTGGTGGCAATGGCGCGCAGTTCTTCCAAGCGATAATCCTTGGCCCGCAGCAACGGCGCGATGGCGCGCTGTTCTTTGCGGGCCTCCACCCCGCCGGATTTGTAGTCCAGTTTCAGGTAGGCGATTTTCATCGTGTCGGGCTGGCGGTAACGCTCGGTGTTGTTGGTGTAATATTCCTTCAACCCAGCAGCGACGTTGGTGATGCTCCCGTTGAAATCGCTGGCGCGGATCGCCGCGACTTCCGTGTCGAACTGCTCCAAGTCCTGCGCGAGGATGGGGCCAAATACCTTGCTGCTGACCAACGCACCGCCGGCACCCATCACCAGATTGAGCTGATCCAAAGCCAACTGGCTGCCGACATATTCGCGCAGGTCGTCTTCGCTGCGCCGGATGCGCGCGAGGAGTTGCTTGTAGAGCGTGTGATTGAATTTACCGCCGACGGAAAACTGCCGCTGGATTTCATCGTTCGCCGCCTCGGGGCCAAAAGCGATGCCCAACGCCTCGGCCTTGGCCAATTGCAGGGCGCGCAGGCGGCCTTCGTACTCGACGCGATCCCAGTCGCCATCGCCATCGCCGTCCAGATCCACCTTCAAGCGGCTGGGATCGGCCACGCCTTGCAGCAGGTAGCCGATGTACACTTGGCGTTGCGCGGTGGCCTCGGCCGGGTCGAGACCGCCACTGCGCTTATCGGGATCAAACCAGTCGCGGGGACTGGCGCCCGGGGTGAAAAAGACGACAAAGCTGATGACCGTGAAAATGATAATCACGATCCACAACGACTGTGAATGTTTGCGAATGGTGCCGAACATGAGCCTTTGAAATGAGGGCGAAACGTACTGGCGCCCCCAAAATCGGTCAACCAAATTTGCGGCGGCCACAGGGGGAAACCACTTTACAAGCACATCGGCCAGTGCAAAGCTGCGCGCGCTCAAGCTGTGTTTACCCGAATGAAATTTCTAGTGCTGCTGGTGTTGGTCGGCGGCTGCGCCCTTCCCAGCGGATTTTTTGATCATAAAGTCACCAACCTGACGCCCACCCGATACCCGCGCACGCCCACCGGCATCTACACGGTGACGATGGAGTTCACCTCCAACGAAACGGCGCTCAAGCACGAAACCATCAAGGCCGAGGTGCTGGTGGCCGGTCACAACGCCACCTATCCGATGAAGCGGCTGCCGGGCAGCGTGCTGACCAATCGCTGGGAGGCGGCCATCGGCCCGCTGAAGCCTGCGGAGACCAATCTTTTCTATCGCATCAAGGTGTCGTGGAAGTCCGAGGGCATCCCGGAACCTCGCCCCAACAGTCTGCTCGAACCCAAAACCGGGCCGCGCAATCTGAAGATTGTGGACTGAGCGAGCGGCTGTTTTCAGCTTGTGAATAACCCTGTCCAGCCTCGCGTCGAGAATTGAGTCCGCCCAGCATGAACATCACCCGACATATACGACTGACCGCCGTGGCGGTGCTGGCGTTTTCGTTGGGACTGCACTGGGTGGTGTTGCAGTCGGTGGCATGGGTAATGTGTGCCGTGCAGTTCTCCCAAGAATTGCCGCTGGTCACTGCGCTGCAGAAAACTTTCGACCGCCAGCATGCCTGCCAGCTTTGCCACGTGGTCGCTGCGGGTAAGAAATCCCAGCAAGAGCAGGACGACCAATCGCTGCCTTTCCAGTTGGAGGCGGTGCTCAACCCCGTCGCCACTCTGCGCGTGCCGCAGGCGATGGACTGGCAATCACTTTTCTTGA
>SIAW01000029.1 GCA_009695465.1 Pedosphaera sp. | reverse complement strand
GTAGAAAAACTTTGACTCCGCCGCGCGGCTGCCCTGATACTCCCCGGCCTTGGTTGGGGTCGTAGCTCAGTTGGTAGAGCACCACAATGGCATTGTGGGGGTCAGGAGTTCGAGCCTCCTCGGCTCCACCAAATTTCTTTCAGTCCCATCTCTTTGATCGGCACCGAAGGATTCACCCGCAACATTATCTCCAGCGGGCAACTGCTCGCGCGGCCCATTTGGTTTTCACAACGGCTAGTACAAGCAGTGTGGCGAGGTCAATCCGGGCTTGCGCGGCCTGTGCCCGGCGGCAATCATGCGGGATGCAACCAACGCGATGGATTCTACTGGCGGCGCTGTTCATGGCGCCGATGTTTGCCGCAGTCGCAGCCGAAGCTAAATCCACAGTGAAGGCCGCAGTGAAGGTTGGAGCTGTGGCCAAGGTTGATGCCGATGAACAGAAGGAGCGGTTTGCGCGGTTTGAAAAGGCGATGTTGGGCGTCAAGTTGGTCGGGCATTTCACTGTCACGGGCAAAGACACGCCGCCGGCCAAGGAGGAGTACACGATCTTGGAGGTCAAAAAAATGGAGCAGGGCGACCTGTGGCTGTTCCGCGCGCGGGTGAAGTATGGCAAGACGGACCTGACGTTGCCGATGCCGCTGCCGGTCAAATGGGCGGGCAACGTGCCGGTGATCTCGATGGAGAATCTGGCGATTCCGGGCTTGGGCACTTTCAGCTCGCACGTGGTGATTGATGGCAACAGGTACGCGGGCACGTGGACGCACGGGACGGTGGGCGGACACCTTTACGGAATCGTGGAGAAGATCGCCAAGTAAGCGGATGCGTTCGGGATGAAGCGAAGTGGGCAGGGATTTTTGAACCAATGAAAATGCTGTTGTGGACGGGAGTGGTGTTGGCTTGGGCGTGCAGTTTGTCGGCGGCCGACGTGCCGCCAAGTGCACCGGCGGGCGAGGCGCAATTTCTTTCGCGCGTCCGCCAACTGACGCTGGAAGGCAAGCGCAGTGGCGAGGGGTATTTCGCCAGCGACGGCAAGGCGATCATTTTCCAAAGTGAACGCGAGCCGGAGAATCCTTTCTATCAGATCTACATCATGAACATGGAGACGGGCGACACGCAGCGGGTGTCGCCGGGGACGGGCAAGACCACGTGCGCGTTCTTCCGCCCTAAAAGTGATGAGGTGCTTTTTGCCAGCTCGCATCTGGACACCGACGCGCGGCTGAAGCAGAAGGCTGAACTGGATTTTCGCGCCACCGGCAAGGAGCGGCGTTACTCGTGGGATTACGATGAGCAGATGGACATCTGCGTCGCCAAGCGCGACGGCAGCGGATTGCGCCGGTTGACGACGGCACTGGGCTACGATGCGGAGGCTGCCTTTTCACCCGACGGCACCAAGATTGTTTTCTGTTCCATCCGCGATGCGTACCCGGAGGAAAAGCTGTCCGCCGCCGATCGTCAGAAGCTCAAGCTCGATCCCTCCTACTTCGCCGAGTTGTACATCATGAACGCCGATGGCACGCAGCCGCGGCGTTTGACGACGCATCCGGGCTACGACGGCGGCCCGTTTTTTTCGCCGGACGGTCAGCGCATCATCTGGCGGCGCTTCTCCGAGAAGGGCGACACGGCCGACGTACACACGATGAAGCTTGATGGCACCGATGTGCGGCGGCTGACGGATTTTGGCGCGATGTCGTGGGCGCCGTATTTCCATCCCAACGGCGAGTACGTGGTGTTCGCGTCCAACAAACTGGGCTTCGCAAACTTCGAGGTGTACCTGGTGGATGCAGCGGGCGAACGCCAGCCGGTGCGCATCACGCACACGGACGGCTTTGATGGGCTGCCGGTGTTTTCGCCTGATGGCCGGCAGATGATGTGGACTTCCAACCGCACGGAGAACGGCAAGTCGCAGCTCTTCATCGCTGATTGGAATGACGCCGCCGCAAAGGCCGCGCTGAGCAAGGCGGAGCGCCGCGTGCCAGCACCCGCAGTGCTAACGACGCCGCCACCCGTGACAGTGGTCGCCAGCAGCAACGCCACGGTGGCCAGTCGCACGTTGACGGCTGCGATGACGCCGGGAGATTTTCGCAAGCACGCGGAGGTGCTGGCCTCCGATGAATTTGAGGGACGCCTCACCGGCACGGAGGGCTCGCGCAAGGCGGCCAGTTACATCGTGGAGCGACTGCGCGATTTGCAACTGCAACCGCGCGGGGAGAATGGCACCTACTTCCAGCGCGTGCCGTTCAAGTTCGGCGTGGATGTCATCAAAGAGAAAAATGAATTGGTGGTGATTGGCAAGGACGGCAAGGAAATCAGGTTCGAGGTGGAGAAAGATTACTCGCCGCTCTCGTTCACCTCCAATGACAACGCGACGGCGGAGGTGGTGTTCGCGGGCTACGGCCTGTCCATCGCGGGCGCGGCGGGCGAGGGGTACGATTCCTACACGAGCCTCAACTGCACCAACAAAGTGGTGCTGATGTTCCGTTATGCGCCCGAAGGCGTGGAGGCCAAGCGCCGGGAGAAATTGATGGGCAGCGCGGCGTTGCAGTTCAAGGGCATCATCGCGCGCAAGCAGGGTGCCAAAGGGATCATCATCGTGTCCGGCCCCAACTCCACCAACGCCGACAAGCTCATCCCGCCCAACTACGATCGCGGCGCGGCGGGCAGCGGGATGGTGGCCATGTCCGGCAATCACAAGCTGGCCAACGCGCTGCTGGCCGCCGTGGGCAAGGATGTGAAGAAGGCGCAGGATGAATTGGACAAGGAAAATCCCCACGCGAAATTCGGCTACGACTTGCCGGGCGTGAAGGTGCGCATGCGCGCGGCGGTGAAACAGGTGGATCGCGAAGATCGCAATGTCATCGCCGTGTTGCCGCCCGGTGTGCCGAGCGAGAAACCCGATCAAGCGGAGTACGTGATGATCGGCGCGCACTACGATCATCTGGGTTACAACGATGGCGGTCTGCAACCCAAGGGCGGCAATCCCGGCTCCATTCATAATGGCGCGGATGATAACACTTCGGGCAGCGTGACGTTGTTGGAATTGGCGGCGTGGTTGACGGAGCAGCGCCGGCTGAATCCGCAGCAGTTCAAGCGCGGCGTGATCTTCTGTTGGTGGACGGGCGAAGAGATCGGCTTGCTCGGCTCGGCGCACTACGCCAAGGCGCCCACGGTGCCCTTCGAGAAAGTCGTCGCGTATCTGAACTTCGATATGGTGGGCCGGTTGGCGGACAACAATCTCATCATCCAAGGCATGGGCACCTCGACGGCGTGGAAGAGGATTGTGGAGAAGGCCAACGTCGCCGCTGGGTTTTCGCTCAAGCTGCAGAACGATCCCTATCAACCCACCGACATCACTTCCATCTATCCCAAAGGCGTGCCGTCCATCGCGCTGTTCACGGGCTTGCACAAAGATTACCACAAGCCCAGCGACGATGCGGCCACGCTCAATTACGAGGGGCTGGAGCGCGTGGCGCAATTCTCCGCGCGCCTGATCACGGAGCTGGTCGGCAATGCGACGCGGCCGGATTATCTGAAGGTGGAGCGCGGCGACAAAGGCGGGCAGCGCGATCAGTTGCGCGCGTACATCGGCACCATCCCCGATTACGCTGCCGAGTTGGAAGGCGTGCAGCTCAGTGGCGTGCGCGCGGGCGGGCCTGCGGAGAAGGGCGGACTCAAAGGCGGCGATCTCATCGTGGAGTTCAACGGGCAGAAGATTAAAAACATCTACGAGTTCACCAGCGCCCTCGACAGCGTGAAGATCGGCAAGGTCGTGCCCGTGATCGTCGTGCGCGCCGGCAAGCGCGTGAACCTGAACGTCACGCCCGAGGCGCGCAATAACTAGCAGGGGCCGCGCAGCCCGCGCGGTCACAGTCGCTGGAAAAGTTCCTGCAGGCGCTCGCGGTTGTAACCGGGCAAGTCGCGCTCCAAGAGCCAGCGAATATCTTCCTTCGCTGCCGCGTTGCGGTTGAGCTTCATCAGCATCAGGGCGCGGTTGAGATGTTCCGCCGCCGCATCGGGATCCAGCAACAGCAACGTGTCGAGGTAGCGCAGCACGGTGGCGGGCGGCTCGCGCTCGTTGGAGACACTGATCAGATTGCGCAACATGCGCACGATGATGCTGCGCTTGGTGGCAGGGGCCAGATCTTCCTCACGCAGCGGCTCGCCCCCGGTGCGCCGCACCAAGGCTTGCGCCTCATCGCGCGAGAGCAGCTTCGCGCCGTCGTACACATCAATCAACTGCACCGGCTGTTTGTCGCGCAACTGGCCCACCATGAAATGGCCGGGCACGGGAATGCCCGCCAAGTCCAACCCCAGTCGCCGGCCGATTTCCATGTAGAGCACCGCGAGGGTGATGGGGATGCCTTCGCGATCATCAATGACCTCGTTGAGATAACTGTTCGCGCGATGATAATAATCGCCGCGACTGCCGTGATAGCCGTTCTGCTCGAAGAGATGCCGGCCCACTGCGGCCAGTCGCTGCGTGGCGTTGGCGTCGGCGGGCAGTGCGGTGCGGATGTCCGCCGCCATGTCCTCGACGATCTTTTGATAATGCGCGCTGTCCACGTCGGGGTTGTCGAGTCGGGACACGAGCAGGCTGGCGTGCAGCAGATTGATCTTGGCTTCAGCCTGCGACAACTCCGCCAGCAACGATTGTTGCACGGTGACTTCGTGCAGGCGATCGGCCAACGTGCGCAGGTGCCGCGCCTGTTGGTCGAGCAGGTCCGCGCGTTGCCGCAGCAACGACTGGCTGGCCACGGTGTTGGTCTTGAGGCGATCGATGGTCTTGGTGTCAAACTCCGCGCGCGGTTCCAGCGCGGTCACGGCCTGCTGCAATTGCGCCAGCAACACCGGTGCGGGCGAGAGGTCCGCCAGTTGTTTGCCCGCTCGGAAATTCCGGAATTGCGCTTTGGTGTCGCGGAACTTTGCCAGCCCGATGCGCCCGGGCGGCAGGCCGCTTTCCTCCAACTCGTAGGTGAGCTGCCCGTTGACGTGGCAGGTGACGCGCCCTTTCTCGTGCCGCACCTTCAGTGTGTTCCAGTCGCCCGCGCGATAGCCGGGTGCGGGTTGATCTTTGAGGATGACCCAGTTAAACACCGTGGGTCCATCGAAGCGCGTCAGGCGCAGCTTGCCGCCGCTGGGATAGAAACCGTAGTGCTTCTGTTCGCCGTCGGAACCAAAGATCAAACCCGCTGCGCCCGCCTCGTCATCCAACTTGACGGTGACCTCCATCTCGCATGTCCCCTCCGGCAGCGCCCCTTGCCACAGGCACAGCGAGCGCCCACCAAAACCGCTGCCCGGTTCACTCGCGCTGATGCGCCCGGCGCGTTGTGTCCACGTCGCGCCCATCGCCGACTGCCATTCGCGTGCGTTGAGTCGGCCGAGCGTGAGCCAGCGCGTCATCGGCGTGGGATTAGGTTTTGCCAAGAGCAGCTTGAGCGCGTTGATGGGCACGGCGAAACCGAGATTGGCGGTGACCACCGATTTCATCGTCATGATGCCGTGGACATTTCCCTGCAAGTCCAGCACCGGCCCGCCGCTGTTGCCCGGTTCCACCGGGATGGCGATTTGCAGCATCTCGCCCAACTCCATTTCGCGCCGCGCCGAAAGCACGCCCTGCACGACGCTGCCGGCCAGTCCCATCGGATTGCCGATGGCCAGAAACGGCGCGCCCGGCGGCAGCTTGTCCGAATCGCCCAGCGGCAACGGCACGAGGTCGCCCGCCTTGACGCGCAGCACGGCGAGGTCGCGTTTGCGGTCCCACGCATGCACCGCCTCCACTTCCACCTCGCGATTATCGGCCAGCCGCACGTGGATCGCGCGGCCTTCCTCAATCACATGGAAGCAGGTGGCGATGAGATTGGTGCCCACGACAAATCCCGTGCCCGAACCTTCCCGCGCCCCGGCGCGCCCCGCGTGACTGACGGTGACCACCGATGGCTTGAGCCGCGCGGCCAATTTGTCGGTGGCCAGACTGGCGTTGGTGTCCGCTGCGATTGCGGGCAGCGCGAGCGTCGCCGTGAAGACAAAGAGGTGGAGGAGACGCGGGCGAAGTGGAAGGCCGCCGGTTAGCATGGACAAAACATAGCCAGTCAAACCGCGCCCGCGAAGTGCAAAGTGGACACACGATGAGGCACGCTTGATGGGAAATAATGCTGGCCAAAGTTTCTCGTCGGCCTACCTTGCTTTCATGAACACAAACCCTCTTCTCACCGGGCACGATTGCACGTGCAGCGAATTAACCCGCCGCAATTTCCTGCGCGCCACGGGTGCAGGCTTGGCCGCTGCGGCGGTGGCGCCGATGGCCGCGAGTGCGCTGGACATCGTCACAAAGGTCGTCCCCGCCGAGACGCTGGTCACCACACTGCACAAGACGCTGAATGAAAAACAGCGCGCCGCGATCTGCTTCCCGTTCGATCACGCGCTGCGTTCCAAGGTGGACAACAACTGGCACATCACCAAGTCCGCCGTGGCTGACATGACCGATGATCAACGGGATTTGGTGAAGGCGATCTTTGACGGGTTGCACAGCCCCGAGTATCGCGAGACGGTTTACAAGCAGGTGATGCACGACGCGGGCAAGGCGGGCTTTGGCGATTCGTCCGTGGCGTTCTTTGGTGAGCCGGGCAGCGGCAAGTTCGAGTTCGTCTTCACCGGCCGGCATTGCACGCGCCGTTGCGATGGCGATTCAGTGGCGGGCGCGGCTTTCGGCGGCCCCATTTTCTACGGGCACGCTGCAGCAGGTTTCAACGAGAAAGCTGATCACGCTGGCAACGTGTATTGGTACCAAGCCAAACGCGCCAACGAGGTCTTTCAGGCGTTGGATGGCAAACAGCGCAAGGTGGCGCTGCTCGGCGAGTCGCGCGGCGAAAACGGCAACGACACCGTGAAGCTCAAAGGCAAGACGACCGGCATTGATGGACTGCGCGTGGGCGAGATGACCGCGGATCAAAAGGGGCTTGTCCGCAAAGTGCTGGCTGATCTGCTCGCGCCGTTCCGCAAGGTGGACACCGACGAGGCGATGAAGCTCATCGAGAAAAACGGCTTCGACAATCTGCACATGGCCTTCTACCAAAAAGAGAACATCGGCGAGGACGAGACGTGGGATGTCTGGCAGATCGAAGGCCCGGCGATGGTCTGGTATTTCCGCGGCAAGCCGCACGTGCACACGTGGGTGCACATCCGCGAGTCGGCGTAGCCAACGAGCGACACGGTTTCAATGCCCGGCGCAGGCCGGGCTTTGTTGTTGCCGGCAATGCACCGCGGGAAACCTTGCGATTGCTTTGCGCCATCACCGCAGCCATGCTGACGGCGACGATGAGCGCAGGTTTGTGGCGGCTGGCATTGATGGCGGGCGTGATGGCGCACGCGGTTTCTGCCGCGCCTGCGGAGGATTACGCCGCCCAAGTGTTGCGCGACAAGCCCGTGGCTTTTTGGCGGCTCGATGAGACCGAGGGCAACGCGACGGCCAATGCTGCGGGTGCTGGGTTGCACGGGGAAATCCGCGGCAACATCCGCCGTGGTCAATCAGGGCCGCGCCCGAAATTCTTTCCGGATTTTCCAGCCGACAATCGCGCGATGGGTTTGGGCGCTGCGGGTGCGTACATCCGCGTTGCCGATCCGGGTGCGGGCAGTGCGCTGGATTTTACCAACGGTGACACCATCACGCTGGAGGCGTGGGCCAAGCTCGATCGACTGGACGATGGCGCCAATGTTTACATCGTCGGCAAAGGCCGCACCGCTGCCACGGGTGTCAAATCCACGAACCAAAACTACGCCCTGCGCCTGCGCGGTGAGGATGGACAAGGCTGCCTGAGTTTTGTTTTTCACGATGGCGTGGGGCAGGGCGAGGCGGGTTGGCATCGCTGGACCACGCGCGAAGGGATTCCGCAAGGCAGTTGGCATCACATGGCGGTGACGTATCGTTTTGGCCAGCCCGATTCCATCCGCGGCTATGTGGATGGTCGCGCGCTCACTGGCAAATGGGACATGGGCGGCGCCACCACGAAAGCCCCCGTGAGCGATGATGATGATCTGTGGATCGGCACGGCGATGGGCGCGCAGGCGGGCAGCACGTTTCATGGGCTGCTCGATTCCATCGCCATCCATCGCCAAGCGCTGACACCCGCGCGCCTCGCCACGCGTTACCGCGCGCAGCCGCAAGACTGGGTTGTGCAATCCGCGTCGCTGCCCAAAGGGGAGGTGCGCGTGCAGTTGTTTGAAGGCATCGGGGAGGATTGGAATTTTGAACTCGCCCAGCCCGTGGACGAGTACACCGAGCCGACGTTCGCATTCCCTCACACGCCCACGCCATACACGACGGGCGGCATGCGCGGCGAACGCACCACGCCCTATCTCTTGCGCGCGGCGGCGCGCATCGTCTTGCCAGCGGGCGAACATCGGCTGGTGCTGCGCGCGCGCACGGCGACGCGGTTAAAGATGGATGGCCGTGTCGTGGCGTCCACGCCCTTCATCAAGCGCAATTCCAGCGGGCACGAAGACCTGCCGCTCTTGCCCGCGCCCATCGCGCCTGACCTGCGCGCATTGCGCGTGGGACATCAGGAGAAACTCGTGACCGTGACAAGCAAGGGCGGCGAGCACGTGTTCACGCTGGAGGCATTCGTCGGCGGCAAAGGACTGCGCCCGGAGACCGCCGAACTTTCCGTGGGCATCGCGGGGAAGACCGAGCCGTTCCAACTTTTATCACCGGGCAATCTGACAGCGTTCACCGAGGAGTCGTTTGACCGCCTCGCCGAGGCCGCACGCCAACGCCATGAGTTGCGCGATGCGGAGCGCCGCCGCGTCTTAGCGCGCGCGGAGGATCCGTACTGGCAGAAGCGCCACGCATGGGCGCGCGAAGTCTGGGCGAAGAAAGCTGCGCTGTCGGTGCCTGCGCCCTGCAAGGGTTTTCCGGCGCACAATGAGGTGGACCATTTCATCAATGAGCGACTGGCCAAGGCTGGCCGCGCGGTGCAGCCGCTGACCAATGACGAGATGTTCCTGCGCCGCGTCGCGTTGGACATCACGGGCGTGGTGCCGACGCCCGAGGAAATCGTCGCCTTCCAAAATGACAAGGGCGAGGGCCGCCGCGCACGGGCCATTGATCGTCTGTTGAACAATCCCGGCTGGGCCGATCACTGGGTGGGCTACTGGCAGGATGTGTTGGCGGAGAACCCCAACATGCTCAAGCCCACGCTCAACAACACGGGGCCATTCCGTTTTTGGCTGCACGACGCGCTGGCGGACAACAAGGCGGCGGATCGATTTGTCACCGAACTGGTGTTGATGGGCGGCAGCCCGCATTACGGCGGTGCGGCGGGTTTCAGCATGGCTGCGGAGAACGATGCGCCGATGGCGAACAAGGCGCAGATTCTCGGCCAAGCGTTTCTCGGCTTGCAGATGAAATGCGCGCGCTGCCACGACGCGCCGTTTCATCCGGTGGATCAAAAGGAACTATTTGGATTGGCCGCGATGCTGCGTCGCGCGCCGCAGGAAGTGCCCTTGACCAGTTCAGTGCCGGTCGCTGCCAATCTCAAAGGTCGCATCGAGGTGACGCTCAAACCCGGCAGCAAGGTTGCGCCTGCGTGGGAATTCCATTCGCTCGCCAAATCGGAACTGCCTGCGGACATGCTGCGCGATGCGGCCGACACGCGCGAGCGGTTGGCAGCGCTGGTCACTGGCGCGAACAACGAACGCTTTGCCCAAGTGCTGGCGAATCGCCTTTGGAAACGCTACCTCGGCTGGGGCTTGGTCGAGCCGGCAGATGATTGGGAGCACAGCAAACCGTCGCACCCGGAATTGCTCGACTGGCTTGCGCGTCAACTCGTGGCCAGTGGATACGATCTCAAACACCTCGCGCGGCTGATCCTCAATTCGCACGCGTACCAGCGGCAAGTGGATCCTGCTTTCACCCGCGCGGGCGAACCCGAGGCGCGCCTGTTTGCCGGGCCGCCGCGCCGCCGGCTTTCGGGCGAGCAAGTGGTGGATTCACTTTTCGCAGTCGCGGGCAAGCCGATGGGCGTTGAGGAATTGAACATGGACTCGGACGGTCGCCGGCCGGTGACGGAGCAATTAAACTTGGGCATTCCACGGCGCGCATGGCAATTCACCTCGCTCTCCAACGAGCGCGATCGCCCGGCGCTGGCCATTCCCAAGGCGCAGACCGTGGTGGATTTGCTCAAGGCGATGGGCTGGCGCGATGGGCGGCAGGATCCCATCACCGACCGCGAGGTGGACGCCAATCCGCTGCAACCGGGCACGCTGGCCAACGGCGTGGTGGGGCGGCGTGCCGCGCAACTTTCTGATGACAGCGCGTTCACCGAGTTGGCGTTGCGCGCCAAATCCGCGGAGGAATTAATCGGTGATGTTTATCAACGCATCCTTTCGCGCGCGCCCACTGCGGCGGAGCGGGAGATGTTCGGCCAATATCTGCGTGATGGTTTTTCCGGTCGCGTTGTTGCGGGTGCCGCGAAGACCTTGCCGCGCCGAAAGTATCACGCGGTTTCCTGGTCCAATCATCTCAGCCCGGAGGCCACGCGGATGATGTTGGAGATGGAAAAGGAAGCGCGCGCTGGCGATCCTTCCACCGTGCGGCTTCGGGCCGATTGGCGGGAACGTCTGGAAGACATGATCAGCGCGCTCATCAACTCGCCCGAATTTATTTTTGTCCCATGACGACGCCTTCACAACAAACGCGCCGCGAATTTCTCGGTGCTGCAACCGTTGGTGCCGCCATGCTGCCGTGGGCTGCGCATGCCAAGGAAGAGGAGGCATTCCCCAAAGGCACGGCGGAGCATTGCATCTTCATCTGGCTGGGGGGCGGCGCTTGTCACGTTGACACGTGGGATCCAAAGATTCGCGGCGATGCCAAACTCAAGAAGCCCGGCTCCGATTACGCGGCGATTGAAACAGCCGTGCCCGGCGTGCGCGTCTGCGAGCATCTCAAGCAATCGGCGCGCGTGATGGAATCGATGGCGCTGCTGCGCACGCTCAATCACAACGTGGTGGACGAGCATGCAGCGGCGACCAATCGGTTGCACACTGGCCGCGCCACGAGTGGCACGATTGTCTATCCGTCTATCGGCTCGATCGTGGCGCATGAGCGCGGCAAGTTGGCGGCGGGCGTGCCCGCGTATGTGGTGATCGGTTATCCGAACCTGACGCGCGGACCGGGATTTTTGGGCGCGCAGCACAGCTACATTTATCTGACCGACACTGAGTCCGGCCCGGAAGGATTGACGCGGCCCAAAGACATCGCGACAGCAAGACAGTCCGAACGCGATCGGCTCCTCTCGGAATTGCGGCGGCGCTATTTGGCGGCCAATCCCACCGACACGACGCTGGCCGATTACGACGCGGCGATGAACGAGGCGCAGGTGCTGGCCAGCGGCGAATTCATCGATGCGTTCCGTTTGGCGCGCGAACCGGCTGCGCTGCGCAATCGGTACGGCGATGAGTTTGGGCAACGCTGCCTGCTGGCCCGGCGCTTGGTGCAGCGCGGGGTGCGGTTCATCGAGGTGTCCTTCAATCTCAATTTTATCAACGGCACCGGATGGGACACGCACAATCAAGGGCAGGCCAATCAGCATATCCTCATTCAACAACTCGACGCGGCATTGGCCACGCTGATCGCCGATCTGAAGGAGCATAAGCTGATCGAGCGCACGTTGATTGTCGTGGCGACGGAATTTGGACGGCCGCCGGAGTTCGATGGCGGTGGTGGGCGCGGGCATTATTCCAAGGCGTTCAGCATCGTGCTGGCCGGTGGCGGACTGCGCAACGGTCGCGCGGTCGGCGTCACTGATGAACTGGGCAAAGTCATCCTTGAAAATCCCATCAGCGTGCCCGACCTGCATGCGACCATCCACTGCGCGCTCGGCATCAATCCCGCCAAGACCCTCAAGGCTGGCGATCGGCCGGTGCCCATCACCGACATGGGCAAGCCGGTGAAGGAGTTGTTCGCCTGAACTGGTTCACGACATTGGGGTTGTCGTTTGCCCTGCTGGGCAGCACGACTGCTTTTGCCGCGCCGGATCCGGCGCAGTTGACCTTCGCCAAAGACATTCTGCCTGTGCTGCGCGAGCATTGTTTTGCATGCCACGGTAATGGGCAGAAGAAAGGCGGCATCACGCTGGACGGGTTCCGCGCTGAAGCGGATGTGCATCGCGCCTATCAAGTGTGGGAAAAACTGCGCCGCTTGTTGCAAGCCGATGAGATGCCGCCGGAAGGTCGCAAGCCGCGTCCCACGCCACAACAACGCGACATGCTCGCGGCGTGGACACGCCACACGCTCGATCAATTTTACCGCACGGCACCGCCGGATCCGGGCAGGGTCACGGTTCGCAGGCTCAACCGTGTGGAATATAACAACACGGTGCGCGACTTGATGCTCACGGACTTTGCGCCCGCAGCGAATTTCCCCGCGGACGACGCGGGTTATGGCTTCGATAACATTGGTGATGTGCTGACGATGTCGCCGCTGCTCTTGGAAAAATATCTGGCCGCTGCCGAACAGATTGCGGAGAAGGCCATCGCGGTCCCCGGCAAAGGCGCGACGCTGGATCGCAGCAAGGCCACGCCGTTTCAGCAGCGCTATTTTCAATATCCGCTGGACAAGGATCGCGGCGCGGCCGCCGCGAAATTCCTGCAACAGTTCATGCGCCGCGCCTATCGGCGGCCGGTTGCCGCCGATGAAGTCACCCGCGTGTTGCGATTTGTCACGCCGGCCATTGCCGCCGAAGGCAGCTTTGAACACGGCATGCGGCTGGCGGTGCAGGCGGTGTTGGTCTCGCCGCATTTTCTTTTCCGCTGGGAACTCGATGGCGCCCCCAACAACGCCGCCGTCGTGCGCACGCTCAACGAGACGGAGTTGGCCTCACGGCTGGCCTATTTCATCTGGAGCAGTCTGCCTGATGATCGCTTGCTGCAACTGGCGGAGACGGGCGCGCTGCGCAAAAATCTGACCACCGAGGTGGCGCGGATGTTGAGCGATCCCAAGGCAGCGGCGTTGGTTGAAAACTTTTCCGGGCAATGGCTGGAGCTGCGGAACCTGACGCGCGCGCAGCCGGATCCAAAACTCTTTCCGATGTTTGACAGCCGCCTGCGCGAAGACATGCGGCGCGAGACCACGATGCTCTTCACCTCGGTGATGTTGGAGAATCGCAGCGTGCTCGATTTGTTGGGTGCCGATTACACTTTCATCAACGAACGGTTGGCGCGCCTGTACGGCATCGCGGGGGTGAGCGGGGAGCAGTTCCAGCGCGTCAGCCTGCGCGGCACTGGGCGTGCAGGAGTGTTAATGCACGCGAGCGTATTGACGGTCACTTCCGATCCCAATCGAACCTCGCCGGTGAAACGCGGCAAGTACGTGCTGGAAAATATTCTGGGCACACCGCCGCCGCCGCCGCCACCCAACGTGCCGGAGTTGGCGCGGCAAGGGGAGATCAAGGGCACGCTGCGCGAGCAGATGGTCAAGCATCGGCAGAACGCGGTCTGCGCCTCGTGCCACGAGAAGATGGATCCGCTGGGATTTGCGTTTGAGCACTTCGACGCCATCGGCCGTTATCGCACGCAGGACAACGGGCAGCCCGTGGATGCTTCTGGCAAGATGGAGGGCGGCGCTGCCTTCACCAACGCGGTGCAGTTCAACCAGATTTTGATCGGACAGAAGCGCGGCGATTTCGTGCGGTGTCTTTCTGAGAAGATGCTCACCTACGCGCTGGGACGCGGATTGGAGTTCTACGACAAGCGCGCCGTGGACGGGATCACGCGGCAGATGGAGCGCGGCGGCAACTCATTTGGGATGCTCATCATGGGCATCGTCACCAGCCTGCCGTTTGATATGAAACGAGGGGAAGTCCGTTAGCGTCTGCATTGCGCTTTGAAGGCACCCACGTTAAGCTGCGTCAACAAAGAGGCGAAATGATCAAGACTTGGCAACTCCCACGGCGCACCTTTTTGCGCGGACTCGGCACGGCGATGGCCTTGCCCATGCTGGAAGCGATGCTGCCCGCGCGCGCGTTGGCCGCCGGCAGCGCCAAATTTCCCACGCGGATGGCGTTCATCTACATCCCCAACGGCGTGGTGCAAAATCAGTGGACGCCCAAGCAGGAAGGCGATTCGTTCCAGCTCCCGCGCATCTTGGAACCGTTGGCGGCGCACAAGGACGACCTGCTCGTCATGAGCGGGCTGGCCCATGACAAAGCGCGCGCTAACGGCGACGGTCCGGGCGATCACGCGCGCGCCAACGCAACGTTTTTAACGGGATGCCAAGCGCGCAAGACCAGTGGCTCCAACATCCGTGCCGGGGTCTCGGTGGATCAAGTCTGCGTGCAGCAGATGAAAGAGAAGACCCGGTTGCCTTCGCTGGAACTCAGCAGCGATGGCCCGCGCATGTCCGGCAATTGCGATTCGGGCTACAGTTGCGCGTACCAGTTCAATCTCGCGTGGCGCAATGACACCACGCCGTTGCCGCCGGAATCCAACCCCGCGCTGGTGTTTGAACGGATGTTCAGCAACGGCAACAAGCCGCAGGAGGACGAGAGCCGCAAGCGTCGTCGCGAACAGCAGAAGAGCCTGCTCGATTTTGTGCGCGAGGACGCGCAGCAGTTGGAAAAGAAACTGGGCTACACCGACAAGCGCAAGCTCGACGAGTACCTCACCGCCATCCGCGAAATGGAGCTGCGGCTGGAGGTGATGGCCAAGTCACCCGTGCAGTTGCCGAGTGGATACTCCGTCCCCACCGGCAAGCCCAAGGATTTTGGCGATCACGCCCGGCTGATGTTTGACATGATGGCGCTGGCGTTCCAGACCGACAGCACGCGCGTCGCCAGTTATCTCTTGGCGCACGATGGCGACAATCGCAGCTACCCGCATCTGAGCGTCCGCGAGGGACACCACAGCCTGTCGCATCACCGCAACAGCCCGGAAAAACTGGAGATGCTCGCGCGCATCAATCGCTATCACTGCACGCTGCTGGCTCATTTCTTGGAGCGCCTGAAAACCATCAAGGAAGGCGACGGCACATTGCTCGATCACACGATGATCGTGTACGGCGGCGCGATTGGCGATGGCGACCGGCACAGCCATCATGATCTGCCGGTCATCGTCGCTGGCAAAGCCAACGGGAACATCCGCACCGGCCGGCACGTGCGCTATTCCAAAGACACGCCCATGTCCAATCTCTTCCTCTCCATGCTGGACATCATGGGCACGCCCACGCAGCGATTGGGCGATAGCACCGGACTGCTCAAAGAGCTGAGTTAGTCGGCCGGTTATTTTGTCGCCGAGGCCAGCAGCGTTTGGAAGTGCGGCGGAGTTGCTTCGCGCGCCACCACGGAGATTTCGATTTGCTTGAACCCCGCAGCCTCCAGCCATTGATGCAGATCGCTCTCGGCAAAACCCTGCCAGTGGTCGCCGTACAACTCCCGCGCCTTGGAAAAATCGTGCTGCAGTAAATCCAGGATGATGATCTGCCCGCCCTTCCGGAGGATGCGATGGGCCGACTGGATGGCGCGTTCGGGCTGCGCGGCGTGATGCAGCGCCTGGCTGAAGAGCGCGACGTCCACACTGCGCGCAGGGAGTGGCGGCTGCTCGATGTTGCCGTGCTTGAACTCAAGATTCTTTAGACCGTTGCGCCGAGCCTTCCGCTGTCCGAACTGCACGATGCGGGTCGAGTTGTCGATGCAGATGACCCGTCGCGCGCGGCGAGCCATCAGTTCACCAAGCAATCCTTCGCCGGAACCCAAGTCAGCGATGTCCAGTGGCGGCAGGATGCGCAGCAGGAATTGGCCAAACGCCTGCCATGAACGGCCGGGACCGTAGCGGCGGTCAAACCGGCCGGCGACCTGATTGAAATACACCTGCGCGCGCTGATCGCGTTGCTGGAGCACTCGCTTGAGATTGAGGAGGTCGGTGCGGTGGAACTCCGTTTCGTGGGCACCGGCGACCGCCAGTTGCAGGCAATCCATCGCGCTCTTCGCCGCCTTGAGGTTGATGCGGTAAAAGGAGCGCTTGCCTTCACGGCGGGAAGCCAGCAGGCCAGTTTCTTGCAGCAATCCGAGGTGGGTCGAGATGCGAGGCTGGCTCAAGCGGGTGATCTGCTGCAGCTCATTGACCGAGAGTTCGCCGCGATGGAGCAGTGCGGCCAGCCGCACACGGGTGGGGTCACCCAGCACACGCAGGCACTTGAGAATCTGGCTCATGGATGCAAAAACTGGTTGACGTGATTCAGCAAAGAAATATCTTCAAATCCGGATACGTCAATATGTATTTAGATGATCCGTGGTTATGAGTGGCAATTACATCTTTTCCTCTGAGTCCGTCGGCGAAGGTCATCCGGACAAGGTCTGCGATACAATTTCCGACGCCGTGCTTGACGCGTGCCTCGTGCAAGACAAGCACAGCCGCGTGGCGTGCGAGACTTACGCCAAGAGTAACATCGTGGTGGTGGGCGGCGAGATCACCACCAAGGCGAAGCTTCACGTCACCGAGATCGTTCGGGAGGCCATCCGCGAGATCGGCTACGTGAACGACGACGATCTGTTTCACGCCGACCGCGTGTTTGTGATGAACATCGTGACCTCGCAGTCGCCGGACATCGCACAAGGCGTGGACGCCCGTTCTGCCGAAGGTAAAGGGACGGAAGAACAGGGGGCCGGGGATCAGGGATTGATGTTCGGCTATGCCTGCGATGAAACGCCGGAGTTGATGCCCGCGCCGATCATGTTCGCGCATCACTTGGGCAGCGAACTCACTCGCATCCGCAAGGCAGGCGGCGCGAGTTGGCTGCGCCCCGATGCCAAGAGTCAAGTGTCGGTGCAGTACGTCAACGGCAGGCCGGTGCGCATCACCAACGTGGTCGTCTCCACGCAGCACGCCGCGAGTGTGAAGCACTCGGTGCTCCGTGATTTCATCATCAAAGAAGTCATCCGCAAAGTGCTGCCCGCGGAAATGCTGGATCGGAAGACGGAATTTCTGGTCAATCCCACGGGCCGCTTTGTCGTGGGCGGACCGCAGGGCGACACTGGGCTGACGGGGCGCAAGATCATCGTGGACAGTTACGGCGGCATGGGCCGGCACGGTGGCGGCGCGTTCAGCGGCAAGGATCCGAGCAAGGTGGATCGCAGCGCGGCTTACATGGGCCGCTATGTGGCCAAGAATATCATCAAGGCTGGACTGGCCTCGCGCGCAGAAATCCAGTTCGCCTACGCCATTGGCCATCCCAATCCCGTCTCGGTGGCGGTGGATACGTTTGGGACGGGCAAGGTGAGCGACGAGCGCATCACGGAGGCCGTGCAGCACGTGTTTAATTTCAAGCCCGCGGCCATCATCAAGCATCTCAATTTGCTGCGCCCGATTTACGGCAAGACCACGAACTACGGCCACTTCGGCAAGAGTGATCCGGCGCTCACATGGGAAAAGACTGACAAGGCCGAGGCGCTGCGCAAGGCGTGCCGGTAAATCTCCGTACGCAATCTGATATGCCCAAAGCAACCCTCGCCCGATCCAAATCCCGCGCTAAGAGCGCAGCATCCACCTCCGCTGACTTCAAAGTGCGCGACCTCACGCTCGCCGATTGGGGGCGCAAAGGTATCGGCATCGCGGAGCACGAGATGCCCGGCCTCATGTCTATTCGCGCCAAGTATGCGACGAAGAAACCGCTCCAAGGCGTGCGCATCACTGGTTCGTTGCACATGACCATTGAGACGGCGGTGCTCATCGAATCGCTGGCCGCGTTGGGCGCGAGCGTGCGCTGGGCGTCGTGCAATATTTTCTCCACGCAAGATCATGCCGCGGCCGCCATCGCTAAGGCGGGGTTTCCGGTGTTTGCATGGAAAGGCGAGTCGCTGGAAGAATACTGGGATTGCACGCTCGATGCGCTCACGCATCCCGGTGGTAAGGGGCCGCAGTTGATCGTGGATGATGGTGGCGACGCCACGTTGCTGCTGCATCGCGGCTACGAGATGGAGCAGGGTGATAAATGGGTGAGCAGCGCCAGTGAGAATCACGAGATCGCTGTCATCAAGGCGTTGCTCAAGCGCATCGCGAAGGAACGTCCGGGTTGGTTTCAGTCCGTGGTGAAGGAATGGAAAGGCGTCAGCGAAGAAACGACCACGGGCGTCCATCGGCTTTATCAGATGAAAGCCGCGGGCAAGTTGCTCGTGCCGGCTGTCAACGTCAACGACTCGGTCACGAAGTCGAAGTTCGATAATCTTTACGGCTGCCGCGAATCGTTGGCGGACGGCATCAAGCGCGCCACCGACGTGATGATCGCCGGCAAGGTGGCCGTTGTCTGCGGCTACGGCGATGTCGGCAAAGGCAGCGCGCATTCGCTGCGCGGATTCGGTGCGCGTGTGATTGTCACTGAGATTGATCCCATCAACGCGCTGCAAGCGGCGATGGAAGGCTTCGAGGTGAACACACTCGAGAGCACGCTGGGCCGCGGCGATCTTTACGTCACCACCACGGGCAACTGCGACGTGATCACTGTCGAGCACATGCTGCAGATGAAGGATCAAGCCATCGTCTGCAACATCGGGCATTTCGATAATGAGATCCAAGTGGATCGCTTGAACACGCTCAAGGGCGTGCAGCGGGTGAACATCAAGCCGCAGTACGATCGCTACATCCTGCCCAACGGCCGCGATCTCTACCTGTTGGCCGAGGGGCGGCTCGTCAATCTCGGCTGCGCCACGGGCCATCCGAGTTTTGTCATGTCCAATTCCTTCACGAACCAGGTCCTCGCGCAGATTGATCTGTGGACGAATCGGGAACGCTACGGCTGCGATGTCTTTCGCCTGCCGAAGAAACTCGACGAGGAAGTGGCGCGCATGCACCTCCAGAAAATCGGAGTGAAGCTCACCAAGCTTACTGCCAGTCAGGCCGCTTATCTGGGCGTGTCGCCCGACGGCCCGTACAAGCCCGAGCACTACCGGTATTAAATCAGCGCGCGTCGCAGCGCCAACCTTCGCGGCAATGATGACTGGCCAAAGCGCCGGCGCTTGAGCAGATTGAACGGCCGATGGCAGAGCCGATCATGCAGCCCGCGCCGGGCGAACGCATTGTCCGTTTCGTTGGCGACCGCATCGCCTTCACACTGCGCGGCGGCTCGGCCCAGTGCCGCGCATTTCTCAGAACCAATCTGGGCTGTGCCGCAGCGCTGCGCGGCGAGATTCTCCGTGCCATTCGCCAGCCTGATGTGCAGTTGACCGAGTCGTGGCGCGATGTGCCCTTCCGCAAATCCGGCGCGGACTGGATGCTGGAGATGACACTTGCGGAGGTCGGCTTCTTTCAGGCCAAAGCGTACCTCGTGGATTCGCAAGGCCGCCAACACTGGCCGCTTGGCGACAACGTGGGCATCTCCGTTCATCCCTCAGCAGCACGCACGGCCAACACAATCTACTGCGCGTTCACGCGGATGTTCGGCCCCAACAAGACGGCGCGCAACACCGCGCACTTGCACGCCTCGCCGGAGATCGCGCAATTGGAGAAAGCCGGTTACACGGTAATTCCTCCCTCGGGCACCTTCCGCGATTTGGCGCGCGACTTGCCGCATATCTTTGACACCCTCGGCTGCCGCATCCTGCATCTGCTGCCGGTGAATCCGGCGCCCACGGTTTACGCGCGCATGGGGCGCTTTGGCAGTCCGTATGCCTGCGGTGATTTGACGGCGGTGGATCCGGCGCTGGTGGAGTTCGATCAGCTCACCACGGGCGTGCAGCAATTCTGCGAGTTGACGGACGCGGTGCATCGGCGCGGCGGCTCGCTCTTTTTGGATCTGGCCATCAACCACACCGGCTGGGGATCCACCTTGCAGGAAACTCATCCGGACTGGTTCAAGCGCGATGCGGATGGAAAATTCGCCAGTCCCGGCGCGTGGGGAAATATCTGGGCCGACCTCGTTGAGCTGGAACCGCATCATCTCCAGCTCTGGGAACATTTGGCCGAGGCGTTTCTCACGTGGTGCCGTCGCGGTGTGGATGGCTTCCGTTGCGATGCGGGTTACAAAGTGCCCATGCCCGTTTGGCGATACATCATCGCGCGCGTGCGTTGCGAATTTCCCAACACCATCTTCTTTCTCGAAGGACTCGGCGGCGGCTGGGATGACACAGCCAATCTTCTCACGCACGGCGGTATGCAGTGGGCCTACTCGGAATTGTTCCAGGAATACAACGGCCCGCAAATCGCGCGCTACCTCGATCACGCGCTCCCCGAAAGTCATCGCGTCGGCACGCTCGTCCATTACAGCGAGACACACGACAACGAGCGGTTGGCCACGCGCGGCCGTGCGTGGTCGCTGCTGCGCAACCGGCTCTGTGCGCTGACGAGTGTCAATGGCGCGTACGGTTTCACTTGCGGCGTGGAGTGGATGGCGCCGGAGCGAGTGAATGTCCACTCCGCGCGCGGACTGGCTTGGGACAGTGAAAGCAATCTGGTCGCCGAACTCGCGCAGCTCAATCGCTTGCTCGCGCAACACCCGTGTTTTTTTGATGGCGCACGCATCACGCGATTGAGTCCGCCCGATTCTCCTGTCTGCGCCCTGCTGCGTGAATCAGCCGACAAACAACACACGGTGCTGGTGCTCGTGAACACCGATCTGGAGAAAGGCCGCGAATTGATACTGCCATCTGCGGCGATCGAAGCGTTCGGACAGATGCCCACTCACTGGGTGGATTTGCTGGAACAGCCGATGCCGCAAATTTGTTTTACCACACCGGGCTTCGTCAAATTCACCGTCACGCAGGCCGAGGCGTATTGCATCGCAAGTCGGCCACTCGCTTCCGATGGAGCGGGCGATTCCTATCGTGCCGATCGCGCGCGCGCAGCGTGGGCTGTGCAATGCTTGGCGATATTTCTCCGGCCCGAAGAATTCGGCCCCTTCGACTGGCGCGAATTGGCTCGGTGCGTGGCGGATGATCCTGTCCGGTTTCTTGCCGCTGCGCAGTGTGTGGATCGTGTGCAGGCAGCGAGTGATCTTTGCGTCGCCTTGAATGCGGCCTTGTCACCAGCGCAGCACGTGCCGGTCGTTTCATGGCAGCTCTCCGATTGCCACCGTGTCCTGATGATTCCGCCGGGCCATTGGCTGCTGCTCCAATTGCCCGATCCGTTTCGTGTCACTCTGGAAACTGCGGATGGCGTGCCCGTGCAAAACGCGCAGAGCATTCCCGCAACGCGGACACATGTCGTCGCCTTTGCGCCACGTGACTTGGCTTTGACAGGACGCGTGGTGGTTCGTGGACTTGGCGCGGACTTGGCGACGCACATCGGCGCGGTTCATTTTCTTGGCGCCAATCCGATTGCCGCGCCGGATTGGCCCGCGCTGGCTCGCGCCGAAACTGGCATCGCAGCACCGCTCGTGCTCCTCACCAATCAGCGCGGCGGCATGGCCCGCATCTGCATTGATTTGGGCCGGGTGAAATCAAAATACGATTGCCTGCTCGCCGCCAATCTTCATCCCACACTTCCGGTCGATCGCCATGTGCTCGCCAAGCGCGTGCGGCTTTGGGTCAATGCCGACGGTTTCATTTCGCCCTTGGATGCGGCCAACCTCGACGCGTTTGATTCCGGGCCACCCGCGCGCTGGCGATTTCTTGCCGGTGCGGGTGACGGTCGCGCGGTGATGGTCCAAGTCACCATCGGCATGGTCGCAGATGAGAACACGGTGTGGGTGCAGATGGAACGCATCGACGCACTTTTGCCACGCGGCGTGCCGTTGCCCGCGGACAAAATCTTTTCCATCACGGCGCGTATCGATATTGAAGATCGCAATTTCCATTCTGAAACCCGGCACGACGCAGAAACCGGCCGGCATTTTGAAGCCCACGTAACGACGCTGAGCGGGCAACGAGGTTTTGAATTTCAGCCTGAGTCGTTGCGCGCGCTCCGTGTCACCTCCGATTCGGGCGTTTACCATCCGCAACCGGAATGGAGCCGCGGCATTTCACATCCCGTGGAAGCGAGCCGCGCGCAGATTGATTCCGGCGATTCTTACAGTCCCGGTTGGTTTGAGGTTCCACTCGCTTCCGGCCAGTCTGCGCGACTGCAGGTGACCGCCGAACAGACCGCCAAACACGAAACTGCAATTGTCGTCGTCCCGGCATCGCCGATGGATTTCGCCGGTCGACTTCGCGCGGGCGTGGACGCATTCGTGGCGCGGCGCGGCAGCGGCAAAACCATCATCGCCGGTTACCCGTGGTTTCTGGATTGGGGCCGCGACACGCTCATCTGCACGCGTGGCCTGCTTGCTACCGGGCGTGTGGAGGAGGTCCGGCAAATCCTTCTGCAATTCGCCGCCTTGGAAAAAGACGGCACGCTGCCCAATACTTTGAACGGCGAAGACACCACCAATCGCAACACGTCGGATGCGCCGCTTTGGTTTGCGCTCGCCTGCGAAGAGTTCGCCGATTTGTGCGGTGCGGGATTTGTTGCGCAGTCCATCGGCAACACGAAGCGCACGGTGGGCAACGTCCTCGAATCCATCGCGACACATTATCGCTCCGGCACCCCCAACGGCATTCGCATGGATGCCGGTTCGGGATTGATTTGGAGCCCCAGTCATTTCACGTGGATGGACACCAATCATCCCGCCTGCTCGCCGCGCGAAGGCTATCCCGTCGAAATCCAAACACTCTGGATCCGGCTTCTGCGTCAGATGGCGCGCCTGCAACCGACGGCAGATTGGAGTGTGCTGGCCGAGCAGGCTGCGCATTCGTTTGCAAAATACTTCGTGCGGCGCGGTGAAATCCCCGTGGCTGATTTACTCATCGCGACATCGAACACGACTGCCGCCGATGCTGTGCCCGATGACTTGCTGCGGCCCAACGCGCTTTTCGCCGTCACGCTGGGATTGCTGGAGGGCGAGGTCGCGCGCGCGTTGGTGGAAGCGACAGGACGACATCTCCTCATTCCCGGCGCTCTGCGTTCGCTGGCTTCGCTGCCGGTGAAATCGGGACTTCCCGCGATGGCCGCCGATGGCCGCCTGCTGAATGATCCGATGAATCCCTACTGGCCTCGTTACGAGGGCGACGAAGACACGCGCCGCAAGCCCGCCTATCACAACGGCACGGCGTGGGTTTGGTTGCTGCCGACTTTCTGCGAGGCGCTGGCAAAGGCGCACGGCGATTCGCCCGAGGCCGTCGCTACTGCGCGCGCTTATCTGGGCAGCCTTGAATTCACTTTGAACACCGGCTGCGCGGGACAGTTGCCGGAAATCTTGGATGGCGACGCGCCGCACACCGCGCGCGGCTGCGATGCGCAGGCTTGGAGTATCACCGAGGCGTATCGCGTCGCCAAATTGCTCGAAGAAAAAAGTCGAACACACACTGCATGAAATCTGGAGATCTACGTTTTGAAGGACTGCTGGATCGTTACTTCAAAGAAACGCTGGCCGACAATCCGGTCTGGGCCAATCACACGGGCCTGCCCGCGGGCGAAGGCAAATTGGGCCGCGCCACGCTTCTGCATCTGCAACGACAGGAGCGTCGTCGCCGGAAAACCCTTGCTGCGCTGGACGGATTCAATCCGCGCGAGTTGAGCAACGAGCAGCATCTCGACCGCCTTGCGCTGCGCGCGATGCTCAACAAGGAGTGCGAGGACTTTGCGCTCGCGCGGCACGAACTGAATCCGGGCGCGCTGGATTTCCTGTTGAACACGCTTCAGTACGAACTTCAACGTGGCGATGACGAACCCGCGCGGGCGCGCCGCAATATCTTGGGCGTGCTACGCGGTGCGCCGCGTTATCTGGCGGAGGACGCCGCAGTCGTCACTCGGCCGGAACGCGTTTGGCGCAAGGTGATGCAGCAGACTTTCGCGGGCGCAGGCTCGCTCTTTGATGCGGTGGACATCTTTCTGAAAAAGCCGGTGACTGTCGCTGCGCGCAAAGCGGCGAAGAAATATCACGACACCGTGATGGAGCGTCCGCTTGCGCCCGAAGGTTCCTTCGCCATTGGAGCCGAGGCCATGCAGCGACGAGTGCGCGAACAGATCGGAATTGATTACACGCTCGCGGAGATCGAATCACTGGCGCAGGCGGAGGCGCAGCGCATCGGCGGGTTGCTCGATGAGGTTTGCAGCAAGTTCGGCAAAGGGCGCAGCGCCGATGCGATCATTGCCAAGGCGCGCGCTGAGTGGAATCCCGGCGAAGATCTGCTCGGGTATTATCGCAGAGAGACCGCGCGCGTTGCCGATGCCTTTCGTGCGGCGAAGGCGGTGACGTTTCCCAAAGGCGACGAGTTGCAAGTGCGCTTGGTGCCCGAGTTCATGCGCCACTTGTACCCGACAGCGGCGTACTCCTCGCCCGGCGCATTGGAAAAACGTCAGCGCGGTATTTTCTGGGTGAACGATCTGAGCCTGACCAAGACGACTGCCGCCGACAAACTCGCCGAACGGCAGCAGCACTTCGGCCTGTCGCTCACGGCGGCGCACGAGGCGTATCCCGGGCATCACTTGCAATTCGTCACGGCCAACACGCATCCGCGCCAGTGGCGGCGCCTCTTTGCCCACGCCGTTTTCTACGAGGGCTGGACGCTGTGGTGCGAGCAGATGATGGTGGACTTGCGCGTGGACCGCTCGCCGTGGCTGCGCGTGCAGCAACTTCACGACGCCCTGTGGCGCGTGCATCGCATCCTCGTGGATCTGCGTTTGCAGACCGGCCGCTACAGTTACGAGCAAGCCGCGGCGCATCTGCGCAAACATCTGGGCTTCACCAAAGCCCGCAGCGAGGCGGAGATCAACTGGTACTCCGCATCGCCCACCGTGCCGATGAGTTACTGGCTCGGGCGACTGGAGAACGAGCGTCTGCGCCGCCGCTTGATGGAGGGCAGGGGATGGAGCCTGCAACGATTCAACGACTGGCTGCTCAGCTTCGGCACGCTACCGCAGAGTTGGCTGGAGAAATACGGTTTGGATTGAGCTGCCGCACTCCCGCAGAAACGCGTTTCCATTGCGCGGGCATTTGGTATTCTCTCCCCACATTCGCACGCGATTATGAACCTCTTGCCATTTGGAAATCTGCCACCGCATCGCTCCCGCAGTTTTGTGCCCCAGCGCGCTACCTTGAATGAGTGGCCGGCGATCGAGCCGTTGTTTGATCAACTGGAGGCGCAGGCACCGCAGTGCCGCACGCGTGCCGCGTTTGAGCAGTGGCTGCAACGCGTCAGCGAATTGGCGTCGGCCATCGACGAAGAGGGTTCGCGGCGTTACATCGCCATGACCTGTCACACCGATAATCCGAAGGCCAAACAGAGCTACCTGCATTTCGTCGAGACCATCGAACCGAAGTTGAAGGATCGGCAGTTCCGGTTGGCCAAGATTTTTCTCGCCCATCCGCAGCGCAAAAAACTACCGCAGCGGCGCTATGCCGTGCTGGACCGCGACACGCAGTTGTTGGTGGAGCTGTTCCGTCCAGCAAACATCCCGCTGGAAACGCAGGAGACTAAAGTGGGCCAGCAGTATCAGGAATTGATGGGCGGCTTGACGGTGCGCCATGGCGGCGAGGAAAAGACGATTGTGCAGATGGGCGTTTACCAGCAGGAGACCGACCGTGCGCTGCGCAAAAAAACTTGGGAACTCATCGCCAAGCGGCGGCTGAAGGAAGTGGGGCGCATCGATGGGATGTTCGACAAGTTGCTGAAACTGCGCGTGCGCATGGCCAAGAACGCGGGCTACGGCAATTACCGCGACTACATGCACCGCGCCAAGGGGCGGTTTGATTACACGCCGGCGGATTGCATGGAGTTCCATCGTGCGGTGGAGAAAGAGGTGATGCCGCTGGTCCGCCGGCTGCATCGCCAACGTCGGACGCAATTGAAGCTGGATTGTCTGCGGCCTTGGGACATCGCGGTGGATCCGCTCGGGCGCGCGCCGCTCAAGCCTTTCCAGGATGCGGATGAAATGGTGCAGCGCACGCAGCGCATCTTTAATCACCTGGACAAAGAGCTGGCTGATGGCTTCCGCCAGATGCAGCGGCTCAAGCTGCTCGACTTGGCCAATCGCAAAGGCAAGGCGCCGGGCGGCTACCAAGCCTCGCTCGCGGAGGCGCGCGTGCCGTTCATTTTCATGAACGCCGTAGGCATGCAGCGCGACGTGGAGACGCTGTTGCACGAGGCGGGCCACGCCTTTCACACGCAAGCTGCGCAGGAGGAGGACATCCATCATTACCGCCACGCGCCGCTGGAGTTTTGCGAGGTGGCCTCGATGAGCATGGAGTTGTTGGGCAACGCGCATTTGGAGGAGTTCTACAGCGCGGCGGATGCCCAGCGCGCCTGCCAGTCGCATCTGGAGAACATCATCCTGCTGTTGCCGTGGATCGCGACGGTGGACGCGTTCCAGCACTGGATCTACACGCATCCCGACCACACCCGCGCTGAGCGCGATGGGGCTTGGCTGAAGTTGATGAAACGTTTTGGCGGCGAGATTGACTGGACGGGTCACGGGACTGCGCAACGGAAATCCTGGCATCGCCAGTTGCACATTTTCCTCAGCCCATTCTATTACATCGAGTACGGCATCGCGCAGTTGGGTGCCCTGCAAGTCTGGGCGAATGCCCAGCGGAATCTGCCGCGCGCGTTGCGGGACTACAAAGACGCGCTGGCGCTGGGCGGGTCGCGGCCGCTGCCAGAACTCTTCGCGGCGGCGGGCTGCAAGTTCAGTTTCAATGCGAGCACGGTGCGGCCCTTGATGGCGATGGTGCAGGAGGAATTGGGCAAGATGAATGGGCACCCGAAAGCGGCCTGACTGATCTGATGCTCGAAGATCGTTCATACATGCGCGAGCCGCAGTGGACCGCCACGCGACAGTGGGCCACGCCAGTGTGGCTCATCCTCGTGGTGGCAAACGTCATCATTTATGGCGCGCAAGAAATCGCGCCAACGACGCTGGATAAATTCGTGCTGGTGCCGGCAGACCTTGCTCGAGGTCATGTGTGGCAGTTGCTGACCTTTCAGTTTTTGCACGGGGGGCTTTTCCATCTCATCATCAACTGCGCGATGATCTGGATGTTCGGTCGCACGCTGGAACTCCAACTGGGCGCAGGCAAATTTCTCGGACTGTACCTCTTCTCCGGTGTCGTGGGCGGATTGCTGCAATGCGCGGTCCCGTGGGTGACGGGCAATGTGCTGGGCTTGGGCATCGGCGTGGTCGGCGCTTCGGCGGGCATCTTCGGATTGATCACGGCCTTTGCGCTGCTGCATTGGGAAGAGGAGATCACGCTGCTCCTCATGTTCATCATCCCCGTCAGGATGCGCGC
>SIAW01000028.1 GCA_009695465.1 Pedosphaera sp. | reverse complement strand
GGCGCGTGCGCTTCGCGACCGGGCATGGTGCACACCGCCATTCTCGGCCGCCGCTTCGACCGGCCGGTGTTGAACATCGGTTTCTCCGGCAATGGCCGCATGGACTCAGCCGTCGGCGAATTGCTCACGGAGATCGACGCCGCCGTTTACGTGATTGATTGCCTGCCCAACATGCAACCCGCCGACGTGGCCGCCAAGTGCGTGCCGCTCGTGAAACAACTTCGCGCCGCGCGGCCCAATACGCCCATCGTGCTCGTTGAGGATCGCCGTTTCACGAACGACTGGATCACGCCCAACAAATCAAAGTTCCACACCGACAACCACGCGGCGTTGCGCAAGGCATTCGAGCAGCTTCAAAAGGATGGCGTTGTGAAGCTGCACTACATCGCCGGCGACCATCTTTACGGCGACGACAGCGAAGGCGCCACCGATGCCTCGCATGCCAGTGATCTGGGTTTCATGCGACAGGCGGATATCTTCGAGCCGGTGATCCGCGCAGCGATGAAACCCTGAGTTCATGAATCCGCTGCGATTCTTCCTGCTCGCCATTTGTCTGTGCGGCGCAACCCTGGCTGCGCCCGCGCTGCCCAACATCGTCATCATTCTTGCTGATGATCTCGGTTACGGCGATGTGCAGTGTTACAATCCCAAGCGCGGAAAGATTCCCACGCCGAACATCGACAAGCTCGCGTCGCAGGGAATGCGATTCACCGATGCGCACAGCAGCAGTGGCGTCTGTTCGCCCACGCGCTACACGCTGCTCACCGGGCGCTATCATTGGCGCACGCGGTTGCAGCAGGGCATCGTGCCCGTGTGGGGCAAGCCGCTCATCGCGCCAGATCGATTGACCCTCGCGGGACTTGCCAAGCAGCACGGCTACCGCACCGCGTGCATCGGCAAGTGGCACCTCGGTAGCGACTGGCCCATCACCGACGCGCAGCGCCCGTTTTTCAATGGGCTTGGCGGACAAGCGGGCGGACAAGCTGCGATTGAAATGACCGACGCCCATCGCGCGGTGTGGAAGGAAGTTTTCTCGCAGCCGATTCCCAGTGGGCCGACGACGCGCGGCTTCGACGAATACTTCGGCACCGATGTGCCCAACTGGCCGCCGTATTGTTTCATCGAGAACAATCGCACCGTGGGCATTCCCGCCGAACTGTTGCCCGCTGCGAAGTTCGTCAAGAATCAGGCCAGCTTGCAAGGCCCGGCGCTGAAAGGTTGGACGCTCGAACCCATCCTGCCCGCGCTCGCCGATCGCGCGGTGGATTTCATCGCGCGGAAGACGAAAGCGAAGCAGCCGTTTCTTTTGTATCTGCCGCTCACCGCGCCGCACACGCCCATCGCCGTGAACAAAGAGTGGCGCGGCAAAAGCGGGATCGGCCACGACTACGCAGATTTCGTGATGGAGACCGATGCGGTCATCGGCCGCGTGCTGGACGCACTGAAAACGAGCGGTGCGGCGGACAACACGCTCGTCTTTTTCACCAGCGACAATGGCTGCGCCAGTTACGTCGGCGCGAAAGAACTAGAATCGAAAGGGCATTTCCCCAGCGGACCGCTGCGTGATTACAAGACATCGGTGTACGAGGGCGGCCATCGCGTGCCGTTCATCGTCTGCTGGCCCGGCGTGGTGAAGCCCGGCGCCGTTTGCCCGCAGCTCGTCCATCAAGCCGACCTCATGGCGACGCTCTCGGAAATCTTCGGCGTCAAACTTCCTGACAACGCTGGCGAGGACAGTTTCAGTTTGATGCCGCTGTTGCGCGGCGGCGAAAAACCTGTGCGCGAATACAGCGTCAGTTGCGCCAGCACCGGCACGCCCGGACTGCGTCAAGGCCCGTGGAAATTCATCCCGATGCAGGCACCGCAGCTCTACAATCTCGACACCGACCTCGGCGAAACCAAAAACCTCGCCGCTGAAAAACCCGAACTCGTCACCGAGCTGCGCGCCACGCTGGAGGCGCTCATCACTCGTGGCCGCAGTTCCCTCGGCACGGTGCAGGCAAACGACGTGCCCGTCCGCCGCTTTCCCCAATCTGACAGCGCCACGGCGGTACCGGCGAAGTCCAAAAACAAAGGCAAGAAATGACACGCACACGATTCACCCAAATCTTTTTCATGTCCACGCTCTGCGCAATGTTGCTGTGCGGCCGGATGTTTGGCGCGGACGCTGCACCCAACATCGTGGTGTTCCTCGCCGATGATTTGGGCTGGGGTGATCTGGCCTGCTACGGACACCCGATCATCAAGACGCCGAATCTGGATAAGTTCGCCGCGCAGGGAGTGCGCTTGACGCAGTGCTATTCGGCCAGCGGCGTCTGTTCGCCTTCGCGCTCGGCCATTCTCACGGGCCGCACGCCGTATCGCAACGGGGTGTTTAACTGGATTCCCGAGGGCAGCGAGGTGCATCTGCGCCGCAGCGAAATCACCGCGCCGCGTTTGCTGAAGGAACGCGGCTACACCACCTGCCACGTCGGCAAGTGGCATCTCAACGGTCTGTTCAATGATCCGCGCCAGCCGCAGCCCAACGATCACGGCTACGATTGGTGGTTGGCCACGCAGAACAACGCCGCGCCCAGCCATGCGCAGCCCACCAACTTTGTGCGCAACGGCAAGCGCGTGGGCAAGGTGGACGAATACTCCGCGCCGTTTGTGGCGGGCGAAGCCATCACGTGGCTGCGCGAGAAGCGCGACAAGACCAAGCCGTTCTTTCTGGCGGTCTGGACGCATGAGCCGCACTACCCCATCGCCGCCGCGCCGCAGTTCACGGCGCAATATCCGCAGCTCACCGATTCGGTGCAGCGCGAGCATCACGCCAATGTCACGCAGATGGACCACGCGTTTGGCCAGCTCATGCGCGCGCTGGATGAATTGAAGTTGGCCGACAGCACCTTTGTGATGTTCACCGCTGACAACGGCCCAGAAGGGGACGGTGTGAAAACACCCGGGCGCGGTTCCACCGGCGGTCTGCGTGCGCGCAAACGTGCGGTGTACGAGGGCGGCATCCGCGTGCCGGGCATCGTCCGCTGGCCCGGGCATGCGAAGGCCGGTGCGACCAGTGCTGTGCCGGTGATGGGCGTCGATATTTTTGCCACCGTGTGTGCGCTGGCCAAAGTGCCCGTGCCAGCCGACCGCGTGATTGATGGCGGCAGCCTGTTGCCCGCGCTGGAAGGCAAGCCCGTCGAGCGCGCGCGCCCGCTGTATTGGCGCTGCTCCATCGCGCCGGGTGAGTTCAAGACCGCGATGCGCATCGGTGATTGGAAAATTGTGGCGGATGAACCGCTCACCAAGTTTCAACTCTTCAACATCGCGCAGGATGAACGGGAACAGAAAGACATGGCCGGCGAACAGGCCGACAAGTTGAGCGAGATGAAAGCTGCGCTCAAAAAACTCAACACCGAGATCGAGGCTGAAGGCCCGGATTGGTGGCGCAAAGCCGCTCAGCCCGCCCCCAAGGTGAAGGGCAAAAAGGCGGCTCCCAAAAAGTAACCGCTGGTCTGGCGACTACAGCTTCAGCGCGTGATCGGTCACGGCGCCATAAGTGGCGGAGCTGACGAGGTGGGCGTACTTGGCCAGCACGCCGCGGGTGTAACGGGGCTTGGGGGCTTTCCAATTCTTCCGCCGCGCGGCGATGGTCTTCGCAGAGACCGCGAGTGTGATGACGCGTTTCTCGGCGTCGATGGTGATGGTGTCGCCTTCCTCAATGAGGGCGAGTGGCCCGCCTTGACTGGCTTCGGGGGTGATGTGGCCGACGACGAAGCCGTGCGTGCCGCCGGAGAATCGGCCGTCGGTGATGAGGGCGACTTCTTTGCCCAGCCCTTGCCCCATGATGGCGCTGGTGGGGCCGAGCATCTCGCGCATGCCGGGGCCGCCTTTGGGGCCTTCGTAGCGGATGACCACGATATCGGCCTTCTTGATTTTGCCGGCGAGGATGGCTTTCATCGCGGCTTCCTCGGAGTTAAACACCCGGGCGCGGCCGGTGAAGGTGAGTCCTTCTTTGCCGCTGATTTTCGCCACAGCACCTTCGGGGGCGAGGTTGCCGTAAAGAATGACCAAGTGGCTGTCCTTCTTGATCGGATTGTCGAGCGGGCGGACGATGTCTTGGCCGGCGGGGTAGGGTTTCACGCTGGCAAGATTTTCGGCCACCGTCTTGCCGGTGACGGTGAGGCAATCGCCGTGGATCAGGCCGGCGGCGAGCAGCGTCCTCATCATCGGCAAGATGCCGCCAATGCCAACCAACGCGGCCATGACGTATTTGCCGCTGGGCTTGAGGTCGGCGAGAACGGGGACGCGTTTGCCGATGCGCGTGAAGTCATCAATGGAAAGTTTCACGTCGGCCGCTTGCGCCATCGCGAGCAAGTGCAGCACGGCATTGGTGGAACCGCCCAGGGCAATGACAACGGTGATGGCGTTCTCGAACGCCTTTCGCGTCATGATATCGCGCGGGTGAATGCCCAACTTGAGCAGGTTCACGACAGCGGCACCGGCGCGGCGCGCGTCATCTTTCTTCGCGGGCGAGATGGCGGTCTGCGCGGAACTGTTCGGCAATGACATGCCGAGCGCTTCGATGGCGCTGGCCATCGTGTTGGCGGTGTACATGCCGCCGCAGGAACCGGGCCCGGGAATGGCGCAGGATTCGATGTCCTGCAATTCACTGTCGCTAATCTTTTTGTTCGCGTGCGCGCCGACAGCCTCGAAGACGGAAACGATGTCGAGCGCGCGATCGGTGCCGGTGAGGCAGCCGGGGAGAATGGTGCCGCCGTACACGAACACGCTCGGGCGATTCATCCGCGCCATGGCCATGAGACAGGCGGGCATGTTCTTGTCGCAACCACCGATGGCCACGTAGCCGTCCATGCCTTCGCAGGCGACAACCGTCTCGATGGAATCGGCGATCACCTCGCGCGAGACGAGGGAATACTTCATGCCCTCGGTGCCCATCGAGATGCCGTCGGAGATGGTGATGGTGTTAAATATGATGGCCTTGCCGCCGGCGGCATTGGCGCCGGCCTCCGACTCCAGCGCCAGCTTGTCGATGTGCATGTTGCACGGCGTGACGTTGCTCCACGTGGAGGCGACGCCGATGATGGGCTTTGCGAAATCCTCCTTCTTGAACCCAACGGGATAGAGCATCGCGCGGCTGGGCGCGCGGCCGGGGCCGTCGAGCAGGATGCTGGAGTAGGGGCGCAGACCGGATTTGCCACGGGGCTTTTTCATGCGCGGCGAGATTCTTGTTGTGCGCGCGGAAATGCAAGCCAAAGGGCGCGCGGCGCGTTGACAAAGCCCGCGTGCGCCCTTCAATGAGCGGCGTGTCCACTGCCTCTTTGGAAATCTGCGCGGCGACGGAGAACGATGTGCCGCTCCTGCTGGAGTTCATCCGCGGCATCGCCGAGTACGAGAAGCTCAGTCACGAAGTCGTCGCCACCGAGGCCAGCGTGCGGCAGTCGCTGTTCGGTGCGCGACCAGCAGCGGAGGCGATCATCGCGCGCTGGGACGGCGTGCCCGCAGGCTTTGCGGTGTGCTTCACCAACTTCTCGACGTTCGTTGGGCGCCCGGGGCTGTACTTGGAGGATCTGTTTGTGAAGCCAGAGTTTCGCCGACATGGCATCGGGCGCGCGCTGTTCCTGCATCTGGCGCGCATCGCGGCGGCGCGGCAATGCGATCGCTTTGAGTGGGTGGCGCTGGATTGGAATGAGCCGGCGCATCGTTTCTATGAAAATCTTGGCGCGCAGCGGCTGGATGATTGGCGTCTGTATCGGATGAACGGCGAGGCGTTGGCGCGACTGGCGCAAAGTTGAGAGGGCATGATTTACAAGCGCCCGCCGTCGGCGCATGATGGCGCGCATCCGATGACACAACGAAAGGCAGCATGCAAAAAACTCTCACACTGATGGCACTGATCTGCATCATGCCGACCACCATTTTGGCGCAGGCCACCAAAGCGCCAGCGAAAGCGGCGGCCCCCGTGCCCACTCATCGCAATCTGGTATATGCCACCGTGGGGCGCACCGATTTGCATCTGGATTTGTATCTGCCCGACAAGCGCGATGCGCAGACGCCGCTGGTCGTGTGGATCCACGGCGGCGGTTGGCGCGCGGGTAACAAAGATAGCTGCTCGATCGCGTGGCTCGCCGGCAAAGGTTACGCGGTGGCCAGTGTGCAGTATCGTCTCTCCGACAAGGCCAAGTTTCCCGCGCAGATCCATGATTGCAAAGGTGCCATCCGCTGGTTGCGCGCCAACGCCAAGAAGTATGGCTACAACGGCGAGCGTGTGGGCGCGGCGGGCATCTCTGCTGGCGGCCATCTGGTGGCGCTCTTGGGCACCAGTGGCGGGCTGAAGGAATTGGAAGGCGAAGTGGGCGGCAACGCCGATCAATCCAGCCGCGTGCAGGCGGTGCTGGACATGTGCGGCCCCAGCGATTTTCTGCTGCGCAACCAACTGCGTCCCGCCGAAGACAAGGGGGCCGAATCGCCCGTGGCGTTGTTGCTGGGCGGTACCGTCTCGGAAAAGACTGACCTCGCGCGGCAGGCCAGTCCTGTGCAGCACCTCAGCAAAGATGACGCGCCGCTGCTCATCTATCACGGCGACAAAGATCCGCTGGTGGATTTGAAGGAGAGCCAGCACTTGCAGGTGCTGTACAAGAAGACGGGTTTGGAAGTGGCGCTGGAAATCATCCCCGGCGGCGGCCATGTGCCCAAGGAATTTTTCGATCAGTCGCGACGGGACTTGGCGCTGAAATTCTTCAACCAGCATTTGCGTCCTGTGCCGCGGCCCGTGACGCCGTGAGCGTTGCGCCAGCCTTCGTGGAAAACAAAAAGGCCCCGGGGTTGCCGGGGCCTTTTGCTTGAAAAGTTCGCTGCGGACTTACTTCGCGCCCTGATCAATCCACGCGCGGATCAGGCCGATTTCCTCAGCGGTCAGCGGCTTGCCCTTGCCTTCCGGCGGCATGGCATCGTCTTCGTCCACTCGTGAGACGGACTTGACGATGTTGCTCTCGATGCTGTTGCCGGGCTTGAACACCTTGTTTTTCACGTTGCTGGCCAGCGTCGCTTCCAACGTGTGCAAGCTCACCTTGCCTTTGGGCTTTTCCACGCCGTGACATTTCAGGCAAGACCGCTCGAAGATCGCCTTGATATCACCCTCGTACGTCACGCCCTGTTTGGCCGAAGGCGGGGGGATGGAGATCTTGTCGCCGTACAACGTAACCGTCGCGGCCAAGCCGCCGACGAGTGCCACACACAGTACCTTTGAATCCATGCTCATTTTGTTCGATGCTACTTTTGATGTTCCGAAAACAGGCCACCAGTTAGCGGATGTAGTGACGGATTGCACGTGCAAAAATTCAAGCCGTCCCGCCGCCGCAAGGCTTGCCAATTGTGGGCACGAAGAAAACACTGCGCTATGCGGTCCCGCCGCCAATTCGTGACGCTGCTCGCCGCCGCTGGTGCGGGCTTTTCCGCGCGTGCCGCACCGCCCGCAGCGCGTTCAACGATGGGGATGGTCATCGCCGGTTTCCATCTGCGCAGCCGGCTGGGTCGTGCGCCGGAACGTCCGGCCGGAGTGCCCGCATGGAATGGACCGCTGGATTTTTTGGAGCACAGCCACGCGCTCGGCGCAGGCGGCATCCAGACGAATGTTGCCGGCTGGGAACAAGAGGGGTTGGCTCGTCGCCTGCGCGCACGCGGTGAGGCGCTGGGAATGTTTCTGGAAGGCCAAATCCGCTTGCCTGCTGATGACGCTGGCACTGCCGTCTTCGCCAAACAACTGGACGCAGCGAAAGAAGCCGGGGTCACTGTGCTGCGCGCGGCATTGCTGGACGGGCGGCGTTACGAGACATTTCAAACTGTGGCCGCCTGGAAGGCGTTCAATGAACGCGCGCTCAAATCGCTGGCGTTGGCCGAGCCGTTGGCCCGGCAGCGCGGCCTGAAGTTGGCCGTGGAAAATCACAAGGATTGGCTGGCTGGCGAACTGGCGGACATCCTGCGCAAGATCTCCAGCCTGCACATCGGCGCCACACTCGACACGGGCAACAACATCGCGCTGCTCGAAGATCCCATGGCGACGCTGGAAGCGCTGGTGCCGTTCGCCCTTTCCACGCATCTCAAAGATATGGCGGTGGAAGAATGCGACGCTGGCTTTCGGTTGTCCGAAGTGCCGCTGGGCCGCGGACTGCTCGATCTGCCGCGCATCATTGCCGTCTGCAAAAAGGCCAACCCCACTGTCCGGTTCAATCTGGAGATGATCACGCGCGAGCCGTTGGTGGTGCCCTGCCTGCAGCCGCAATACTGGACGACGCTGGGCGGCGTGCCCGGCGAACGCTTGGCGGCGATGCTGCGCTGGGTGCGCGCGAATCGGCCCAAGCACGCGTTGCCCAGCTTGGCTGGTAAGTCGCCCGCGCAACAGGTCGCCTTTGAGGAAGCCAACAATCGTGACTCCATCCAACATGCCCGCCAACAGCTTGGACTTTAACACCGCACTGCGACGACTCTGTCTGCTGTGGATGAGCGCGCTCATCTTCGTCTCCACGTTGTCGGCGGAGGACTGGCCCAATTATCTGGGGCCACGCCACGACGGCATCGCCGCCGAGACCAACTGGTTGGATCGCTGGCCTGACGCTGGTCCCACGGTGGCGTGGCGCGCGGAGGTGGGCGTGGGATTTTCCGCAGTGACGGTGGCCAAGGGGCGGCTGTTCGCGTTGGGCCATCGCGATGGCCGCGAGCAGGTGCAGTGCTTCGACGCAATCACCGGCAAGTCCATCTGGAAACAGGATTATGCCGCCGAACTGGGCGCCAAGTTTTACGAAGGCGGCCCCGGCAGCACGCCCACGGTGGATCAGGATCGCGTGTATGTGCTCAGCCGTTGGGGCGATGTGTTGTGCCTGGATGTCGCGCAGGGAAAAATCCACTGGCAACGACAATTGGCGCGGGAAGAGGAAGCGCGCGTGCCCGGCTGGGGCTTGAATGGTTCGCCGCTGATCCACGGCCAACTGGTTATTCTCAACATCGGTGCGGCAGGCTGGGCGCTGGACAAGACCACGGGCAAGACGGTTTGGAAATCCGCTGATGGCGAGGCGGGCTACTCCACGCCGCTGCCCATCACGTGGCGCGGGCAACCACATGTGGTCGTCAGCTCAGACAGTGCCTACTCCGCTGTGGACGCGCGCACCGGAACGGCCGCGTGGTCCATCCGCTGGCTCACCCGTTATGGCGTCAACGCCGCCAGCGCCATCGTGCGCGGGGACGAGGTGTTTATCTCCTCCGGCTACTCGAAGGGCGCGGGACTGTTCCGCATCCGCGAAGGCGAACCGGTGGAAGTGTGGCGGCAGCGCCAGTTCCGAAACCAATTCAGCAGCGCGGTGTATCTGGACGGGCGCCTGTACGGTTTTGATGGCGACAGTGATTCGCGCGCGAAGTTGAAATGCGTGGACTGGAAAACCGGCGAGGCGGCTTGGGAACACGAGCTGGGCTTTGGTTCGCTGACGGCCGCGGCTGGAAAACTCATCGTGCTGACGGCGGGCGGGCAGTTGCTCGTTGCGCCCGCATCGCCCAAATCTTTTCAGCCCATCGCCCGCGCCAAGGTGCTCGAAGGTCGTTGCTGGACGGCGCCCGTGCTGGCCAACGGTCGCATCTATTGCCGCAACGCCGCGGGTGATTTGGTTTGTCTTGATGTTCGTGCCGGCCGATAATCCGACCGCTCCATGAATCCTAATCGTCGTCGTTTTCTCAACACCACCGCTGCGCTGGGCGCTGCTGCGTGGGCCGGAACTCCGCTGTGGGGCGCGCCGCCCGCTGGCAAATTCCGCACCGCGCTCATCGGTTGCGGTTGGTGGGGCATGAACATTTTGCGCGACGCGCTGGCGGCGGGCCGTTCGAAGGTCGTCGCGCTCTGCGATGTGCACGCGCATGCGTTGGAGGTTTCCGCCGAAGAGGTGAACGATCTCAGCGGCGATCAGCCCAAGAAATATCGCGACTACCGGGAGATGTTGGCGAAGGAAAAGCCGGAGATCGTCATCATCGCCACGCCGGATCATTGGCACGCGCTGCCTGCCATCGCCGCTGTGGCGGCCGGCGCCCATGTCTTTGTCGAGAAACCCACGAGCCACACGGTGCAGGAAAGCCGCGCGATGCTCAATGCCGCCACCGCTGCCGGGCGCGTGGTGCAGGTGGGATTGCATCGTCGCATTGGCCCGCATCATCGCGAGGCGATGGAGTTTTTACGCTCGGGCAAGGTGGGCAAAATTGGAATGGTGCGCCTTTTCGTCGCCGGTCGTGGCGGTACGGAAACACCAGCCGCCAACGCGAAACCGCCGCTGGGGATGGACTGGGATGCGTGGTGCGGTCCGGCTCCGTTGCGCCCGTTTAATCCACGCATGCACCCGGGCGGCTGGCGTAATTATCTGGATTACGCCAACGGCACGCTCGGCGATTGGGGCGTGCATTGGCTGGATCAAGTGATGTGGTGGACGGAGGAGAAATATCCCAAGCGCATCTTCTCCACCGGCGGCCGGCCGGTCAGCGGGGCTGTTGTCGCCAATGAGAAGGAGGCCACTACCGACGCGCCGGACACGCAGGTGGCGGTATTTGAATTTGAGTCCTTCACCGCCACATGGGAGCATCGGCGTTACGCGGACAACCCCACCGAGCGGCACGGCGTGGGCGCTTATTTTTACGGCACGCAAGGCGTGCTGCACATCGGCTGGCGCGATGGCTGGACGTTTTATCCCACCGACAAAAACGCGCCGCAGGCACACGGCAATCCGCGTTTTGACAACGAGAAGGACGGGCACAACAACCCGCCGTTGTGGCGCGACTTCATTGACGCGATCGACCACAAGCGCCGGCCCGCAGCGGACATCGAGCTGGCGCATCGCTCGTCCGTCCTGCCGATGCTGGGCATGCTCTCCTACAAACTGGGCCGCAGCATCCAGTGGGATGGCGCGAAGGAACAGATCATCGGCGACGCCGCCGCCAACGCGCTGTTGCGCCGCGATTATCGCGCACCGTGGCAGTATCCGAAAATATGACGACCGCTTCCACCCGTTTGCCGGGCCTGCAACAGTTTGATCTCACCGGTCGCGTCGCCATCATCACCGGCGGCTCCAAAGGATTGGGCGAAGCGATGGCCGCCGGGCTGGCCTCAGCGGGTTGCGACGTGATGCTGGTCAACCGCAACGAAGCGGAGGCGCAAGCGACGGCGGCGCGCATCGCGCACGACTTCGGTCGCAAGGCGGTGGGGCTGCGCGGAGATGTGACCTCGCAAGCGGACATGGAAGCGATGGCCGCGGCCGCGTTGCAGCAGTGGGGCCGCATCGATATTCTCATCAACAGCGCCGGCATCAATATCCGCGGGGCGATTGATGCGGTGTCGCACGAGGATTTCAAGCACGTGCAAGATGTCAACGTCACCGGCACGTGGCTGGCCAGTCGCGCGGTGTTGCCGCACATGAAAGCCCAGCGGCGCGGGCGCATCATCAATCTGGCCAGCGCGCTGGGATTGGTGGGTCTGGCCAATCGCACGCCGTACACCGCCAGCAAAGGCGCGGTGGTGCAGATGACGCGCGGATTGGCGATCGAGCTGGCCGCGCTGGGCATCACCGTCAACGCCATCTGCCCCGGCCCGTTCCTCACCGAGATGAACGTGCCCATCGCCAACACGGAGGAGGGGATAAAATTCATCGTCGGCGCCACGGCGTTAAAACGTTGGGGCGACCTGCGGGAGATTCAAGGCATCGCCATCTATCTGGCCAGCGATGCGGGCAGCTACACCACCGGCGCAATCATGGCGGTGGACGGCGGCTGGACCGCGCAGTAAAGGCCAGCGATGCCGCCGCGCTTGCGATGGATGTGGGCCGCGCTGCTGTGCGCGACGGTGCTCACGGGGTCCGCTGCCGCCAAGCCGAACATCCTTTTCATCGCGGTGGATGATCAGAACGACTGGGTTGGATTTCTCGGTGGCCATCCGCTGGCGCGCACGCCGTACATGGATGGACTGGCGCGACGCGGCACGGTGTTTGCCAACGCGCATTGCCAAGCGCCGCTGTGCAACCCTTCCCGCACAAGTGTGATGACGGGACTGCGTCCGTCCACAACCGGCGTGCACGGATTGGAGCCGTGGTTTCGCACGCTGCCCACGTTGCGCGACCACACGACATTGCCGCAGGCGCTGGCGCGGCAGGGATATCGCACGCTGTCGGCGGGCAAGATTTTCCACGGCGGTTACGGACGCCAGAAAGGCGACAGCGAATTTCAAGTGCTGGGACCGGCCAGCAGCGTGGGTGTGCGCCCGAAGGAAAAACTGGTCACCACGCCTTTCGGAAATCATCCGCTGGTGGACTGGGGCGCGTTCGATCATCGCGACGAGGACAAAGGCGATTGGAAGATGGCCTCGTGGGCGGAGGAACAACTCAATGCGCGCCCGGCTGAGCCGTTCTTTTTGTCCGTGGGATTTTTTCTGCCGCACGTGCCGTGCTATGTCACCCAGCGATGGCTCGATCTTTATCCGGACAACGACCTCGTCCTGCCCGCCGTCAAACACGATGACCGCGATGACACGCCGCGCTTCTCGTGGCATCTGCACTGGACGCTGCCGGAGCCGCGCCTGAAATTTCTGGAGGACGCCCGCCAGTGGCGTCACTTGGTGCGCGCTTATCTCGCCAGCACAAGCTTCGTGGACAGCCAAGTGGGCCGCGTGCTGGAGGCCGTTCGCCGCAACGGTTATGACCGCAACACGATCATCGTGCTGTGGTCTGATCACGGCTGGCATCTGGGCGAGAAACTCATCACCGGCAAGAACACGTTGTGGGAGGAATCCACGCGGGTGCCGTTGGTGTTCGCCGGGCCGGGCATCGCGGTGGGCGCCACCTGCACGCAGCCGGTGGAGTTGCTGGACATGTATCCCACGCTGCTGGAACTGTGCGGTCTGCCCGCGCAAAAAGAATTGGAAGGGCACAGCCTGCTGCCGCAGTTGCGGGACGCGCGCGCGGTGCGCCCGTGGCCGGCCATCACGACGCACAATCAGGGCAATCACGCCGTGCGCAGCGAACGCTGGCGTTACATCCGCTACGCCGACGGCAGCGAGGAGCTGTACGACTTGGCAGAGGATCCGCACGAGTGGCGCAATCTTGCCGCGCAGCCGCAGCACGCGCCGGTGCGGGCGCAACATCGCGCGTGGTTGCCCAAGACCGATCGTCCGTCTGCGCCCGGCAGCGCGTCACACATTCTGCGCTACGAAAATGGCCGCGCCAATTGGGAGGGCAAAGACATCGCGCCCGGAGCGCCCATTCCCGGTCTGTGAGCCAGTCGCTGCGGCGCGCCGTCGCACGGACATGAAAGCAGGCTTGTCGCGCGCGGTGATTCATGCCAAGTAACGCATCCATCATCCACCACGATGTTACCCATGAAAAATACCGCACTCATCCTCGCACTGTTCATCTGCGCGCTCACCACGGCGGAGGCCGCGCCCAAACCCATCAAGGCACTGCTCATCACTGGCGGTTGCTGCCATGATTACGCGGGGCAAAAAGAGATCCTCACCAAGGGGATCAGCGCCCGCACGGCGGTGGAGTGGACGATCGTCCATCAGGGCGGGACTTCCACCGCTTCCAAGATTCCGTTCTACGAAAAGGCGGACTGGGCCAAGGGTTTCGATGTGGTGGTGCACAACGAATGTTTTTCCGACGCGAAAGAGGTGGAGTGGGTGGAGCGCGTGCTCAAGCCGCATCGCGAGGGCGTGCCGGCGGTGGTCATCCATTGCGCCATGCACTGCTATCGCAGCGGCACGGACAAGTGGTTTGAGTTCTGCGGTGTCACCTCGCGCAACCACGGTGCGCACTATGGCTACACCGTGGAGAACTTGGCCAAGGACGACAAGATCATGGCGCGCTTCGGCGACACGTGGAATACGCCCAAAGGCGAGCTGTACAACATCGAGAAGGTCTGGCCCGGCACGACCGTCTTGGCGCAGGCCAAGCGCAAGGAGGACAACAAGCCGCAGGCCGTGATCTGGAAGCATGAGTACCACGGGGTGCGGGTGTTTGGCACCACCATCGGCCATTACAACGAGACGATGGCGCAGCCGCAATATCTGGACTACGCGACGCGCGGATTGCTGTGGGCCGCTGGGAAATTGGGCGACGCAGAAATCAAGGTGCCCAATCCGGAGGCGTTTGATCTGAAGCAGCTCACGCCGCCCAAGAAGTAACGGCTGGTTCGTATCAATCCGAGGCGCGCGGCGTCCTTTCCGCAACCCAAGATGTCGTTGCCCCGCATTGCTGTCACCATGGGCGACCCCGCCGGGGTGGGGCCGGAGCTTTGTCTGCGACTGCTGGCGGAGCCGGCGCTGCAGGCCCTCTGCGCGCCCGTGATTTTCGGGGATGCGCCATTGCTTCGGCGCGTCGCTGCGCATTGCGGGTTGCCATTTTCGGCTAATGTTTTTGACACCTTGGAGCGCGTTGCCGGAGCCGGTGTGCTGGAGGTGCGGGCACTGGGCGATGTGGTGGTTCAACCCGGACACGTGAGCGCGGACACGGGGCGCGCGGCCTGCGCGTATGTGGAGGTTGCGATCCAAGCGGCATTGGCTGGGCGAGTTGACGCCGTGGTGACCTGTCCGCTGCACAAGGAAGCCCTGCGCGCGGCAGGCGTGCCGTTTCCCGGGCACACGGAATTGCTGGCGGCGCGGACACGCAGCACGCGCACGTGCATGATGTTGACCAGCGAGGACATCACCTGCGCGTTTGTCACGGCGCATGTGGGCTATCACGAAGTGCCGGGGTTGTTGAGCGTGGAGCGGATTTTGGAAGTCATCGAGATGAGCGCAGAGGCGATGGCGCGTTTGCGCGGACGCTCGGTGCAGGTGGTGGTGTGCGGATTGAATCCGCACGCGGGCGAGCACGGGTTGTTCGGCCAGTCAGAGGAAGAACGGTTCATCACACCGGCGATTGAACAAGCCCGAGCCCAAGGGCTGGCGGTGGTGGGGCCGTTACCGCCGGACACAGCTTTCTTGCCAGAACGTCGCGCGACCACGGATGTCTTTGTCTGCATGTACCATGATCAAGGACATATTCCGCTGAAGGCGCTGGCGTTTGATCGCGCGGTGAATGTGACGCTGGGATTGCCCATTGTGCGCACGTCGGTGGATCACGGCACAGCGCTGGACATCGCGTGGCAGGGCAAAGCCAATCCGGGCAGCCTGTACGCCGCCGTACGGTTGGCGCGGCAGATGATTTCGCAAAACCCCAAACCCAAGGCATCGTCATGAACCTCCAGGAGATCATCAAGCGTTGCGGCAAACACGCCGCGCCCTATCGCGTGGATGGCGGGAAAAAGTTTCAACTGAAAGATCATGACCCCGGCGACACCGGCCATCTGCACGAGAGCGACAAGGAGCGCGCGAAGAAAGATATGGAGCGCAGCGTGGAGGCGATGGCGGCGTTACAGGAGCGGTTGTACGCGCAGGATAAGTGGGCGGTGCTGCTGATTTTTCAGGCGATGGACGCGGCGGGCAAGGACGGGGTGATCAAGCACGTGATGTCCGGCATCAACCCGCAGGGCTGCCAGGTGTACTCCTTCAAGTCGCCCTCGAACGAGGAACTGGATCACGATTATCTCTGGCGCTGCACCAAGAGCCTGCCCGAGCGCGGGCGCATCGGCATCTTCAACCGCTCGTATTACGAGGAGGTGCTGGTGGTGCGCGTGCATCCGGAGATCCTGAAGAAACAAAAACTGCCGACGGAACTGATCACCAAACACGTCTGGAAAGAGCGCTACGAAGACATCCGGAATTTCGAGCAGCACCTCGCGCGCAACGGCGTGGCCATCTGCAAATTTTTCCTCAACGTCTCGCGGGACGAACAGAAGCGGCGTTTCCTGGATCGTTTGGAGAACCCGGACAAGCAGTGGAAATTCTCATCCGCCGACGCGCGCGAGCGCCAGTGCTGGACGGATTACATGGCGGCCTATGAGGAGACCATTCAGGCCACGGCCACGAAGTCCGCGCCGTGGTACGTGCTGCCGGCGGACCACAAATGGTTCACGCGCTACATCGCCGCCGCAGCCATCGTGGAGACGCTGGGCGCGCTCCATCTGAAATTCCCCGAAGTGGACGACGCCAAAAAAGCCGAGCTGGCTCAAGTGGACAAACTGCTGCGCAAGGAGTGAGCCGCAGTACGGCCGGGTCAGTCGAGTTTCTTGATGCGGACGTTGCGGAACTGCACGGCGTCGCCGTGGCCGGCGAAACCAAAATGACCTTTGGTGCGGGCCAATCCGGGATGCTTGGACTTGCCCATGAACGTCGCTGGATCCACTTTGCTCAAGTCCGCGTCGAGGATGACAGTGCCGTTGAGCGTGACCTTGATGGTTAACCCGTTCACCGAGACTTCCTGTGTGTTCCATTCGCCGACGGGTTTCTGGAAACCGCGCTTGGCCGCAGCCATGCCGTAGGCCGAGCCGTGGGCCTGACGGGGATCGATGCCCTTGTATTTGTCATCGAGCACCTGCAGTTCGCACATGCCGACATACGCGGTGTCGCCGGTGCCGGGGTAACGAATGGCCAAGCCGTTGTTGCCGTTGGTGGGCACTTTGAATTCCAGCCGCACGACAAAGTTGGCGTACTCTTCCTTCGTGTAAATCGTGCCGCCTTTGCCTTTCTTGCAGACGACGGCGCCTTCCACCACCTCGTAGTTTTCGACCGGCCCAGCCCAGCCCGTGAAATCTTTGCCGTTAAAAACTGTGGCGAAGCCATCCTTGTCATCGGCAAGGGTGGTGAAAGCCACCAGCGCGAGCGCGGCAGCAGCGAGGAATTGTTTGAGCTTCATGTGAGGTGTCAGTTTGAAGTTGGTTTAGCGGCATCCTTGATCTCGCGGACGTAGACATTGCGCCAGCGGATTTCCGAGCCGTGCGTCTGGAGTTGGATGGGGCCGACCTTCGGCAGCGGACCTTTGCGATCGAAATAATTCTCAAGCCGCGCGCCGTCCACCACCAGCTTGTCGTTCAGATAAATGGTCACCTTCTCGCCGATCATCGTGATACGAAACTGGTTCCATTCGCCAAAGGGTTTGTCCGCCAGCACGATTGGATCTTTGCCCGCCGCGCCCGCCGAATTATTCCAGAGGCCGCCGGAGCCTTTGTCCGCGCCGATGTTCCATTTGCCGCCTTCCTTGGTGAAATCCCAGATCTGCACTTGCGGCAGGCCGCGCAGATAAATCCCGCTGTCGCCCTTGGGCAACATATTGTAGTCCACGCGCAATTCAAAATCGCCGTAATCCTTCTCGGTGCTCAGATAAAGGCCGCTGCCATCATTCACCAATTCGCCGTTCTTCACGCTCCAATGCTTTTTCAAGTCCACGTCACCCGCCGCCTTTTTCTTGGCGAAATCTTCCGGCGACAACGCGCGCCATTTCTTCGGATCTTCCGTGCCCAACCCCCACCAGCCCGCGAGGTCTTTGCCGTTGAACAGCGCGGTGAAACCTTTCGGCGGCTGATTGTTTTCCGCGGCGGAGAGCGCGCCCGCGACGAGCAGGAGTGCCAAGAATGAGGTGAGAGTTTTCATGGTGATGATGGTGTTGGAAACGCGGGCCATGCTATCCGCGCCGCGCCAGATGACAAGCCCAACATCGCGCGCAGGCTCAACGCAGCGGTGATGGCTCAATGCAATTGCGGCAGACTCGCCGCCGCCACCGCTTGACCGTGCCGCTTGTCCGTTTCATTGGGCGAGTGGAATTGGATGCGCGCCGCCAGCGCGGGAAATTCTGTCGCCAACACCGCGCGCGCTTTTTCCAGAATCACATCGCCGCCCGTGCCGCTGGTCACGCGCCCGAGAACGAGCACGTGATCGAAGTCATAAAAGTCCGCGTAATGCGCCACACCATAGCCGAGGTAAACGCCGATCGTTTCGTAAATCGCCCGCGCCCGCGCGTCGCCCGCAGCCATCAGCGTTTGCACGAGCTTGAGTTGTTCGGGCAATGGCATCGCCGCATCGGCGATGATGCCCGCCGGTGCCAGCAATCGTCCCACCGCTTGCTGCGAGAAATACTGCGCACCGCAACCGCGGTCGCCGCTCCACTCATCCACCGGCGCATCGGCGCGATGTTCCACCGGCGCGAAGGCCAACTCGTTCAACCACGAAGTGATGTTGCCTTCGCGCGTCACGAAACCGGCGGCCTGACTCGTGCCCATCGCGATGCCGAGCACGGCGTTCACTCCGAGACTCATCGAACCCGCCAGCGCCGTCACCTCGCCGTCATTCACCACGTCCAACGGCACATTCCATTCGCGCCCGATGCGCAGGAACATCTCGCGCACGTGCGCCGCAAAATCCAACTCCGACACGCCGCGAAAGAGCGAGGCTGCCTTCACACGATTGTTCACGTAACAACCGGCCGCACTGCCGCCGATGGCGTCCACGCGTGGCAGATGCGCCGCCGCTTTGCGCAGCGAATCCATGATGCCGTCGTAATGATAGCGCGGGTCGGTCTGAAAATAAGGATCCCACACCGTCTCGTCACTGAACACGACCTTGCCGTCGATGACCGCCGCCGCTTTGCGATCGCTGCCGCCCAGATCAAAGCCAATCCGGCAACCGTCCAAGTGCCGGCCCAACGGCGTGGTGCGCGCGCGCGCGGCGGGCAACTCCTGCGCGGCGACAATCTCCAGCGGGCGATCGAAAATCTTCCCGCCAATCACCTCGCTGTCGAAGCGCCCGGCGGCCGTGTCGCGATAATGATTTTGCAACGGCGCGAGAATCACCGCAGGCCCATCGAAATGGATGCGCCAACCGCCGCGGCTCCACAGAAGAAACTTCGTCAGCCGCTCGATGTGCGTGAAGTTCGCCGCCGCCTGCGGATGATTCTCCGGCAGCAACTCTGTTGCGGTGTGAAACACCGAGCCGTCGGTCTGCTCCAACGCCAGTCGCACCGGCACCGCGCGACCCGTAGCGAGCGCCGCCGCACGGAACGCGCGATTGACCAGCACCGCCGGACAAAACTGCGGATCGAGAATCGGGACGATCTGCGGAGTGGACAGCAACGGCGCGTTCATCGCCCGACAATAACGCCGCGAGCCGGAGGCAAATTCAAGACTGTTCCGCCGAGGGCGGCTGAAAGCCGGGGCGGATTTCCGGATGCCGAATTTCGCCGCCGCGACTCGCCGTGCGCAGCAGAAGCGCGGTGCTCGCCAGTGCCAATACGAGCACTACGGCGACAGCCCACTTCGGTAACGCCCGCCCCGCACGCGAAAGGAAGAGTCCGATGCCGGAAAATAGCCCGAGCAGAAAGATGGCGGTGACGGCTTGATCGGCCGATTCCTCGTGCACGTGCATCAAGTCGTGGTCGAACCCGTTCCAATCAACGACCAACTCGTGCGCGAAATCGCCGGTGAACTTCGCCGCCAGTGCCACGAAAAACAGCGTAACGAAACCACACAATGCGAGCCGTTGCCACGCGACATCACGCCGGCGAAGTGCGATGAGGAAGATGACCGCAACGAACGGCACACCGAGCACCGGCAGGTGGTTCAAGGCGAGATGGAGGTGTGCCCAGTTCATTGAAGCAAGCGGCAGCGCGTCGCTTTCTCACTGGGCTTTCGCCAGACAAAAACGCCGTCCACTCGGCCGCCGTCACCTCGATTCACAACGGCGGCGCGGGCCATATCACCGGCATCAAACAACATCATGCGACGGCACGCCGCGGCTCGGCCATCTCGACAAACTCGTGTTCCTGCTCGCGCACCGTCAACACCGGACAGGGCGCGATGCGCACCACACGTTCGGTGGTGCTGCCCATGAAGAGATGTTTCAAACCGGTATATGGCCATGTGTCGAAATGATGATCAGGTCCGCTTCGAGTTCCTTGGCCGTGCGCGCGTGGAAGACCGAGCCATCGGCCTGTTCAATGGCGATGCCCAGCGGCACCGCGCGACCCGTGGCGAGCGCCGCAGCACGGAACGCGCGATTGACCAGCACCGCCGGACGGAACAGCGCATCGAGCGGGGGGATGACCTGCGGCGTGGCAACGGGGAAATCGTTCATGTGTTGGAGCGCTCCATGTTGCCGATGGCCTGCGTCAGCGCAAAGTCTTTTCCCACCGCGCGGCGGCAGCTAACGTGGAGCCTGTGCAGCGACAGAAAATTGCGATGGCCGCTGAGATCGGAGAAGGCGCGACGGCCAAGTTCAGCTTCACTCGCGGCGGGAAATCCTTGGACGGATTTGTCGCGCGATTTCAAGGCCGGTTGGTTGCCTACGAAAACAAATGCCGGCATCTGCCGCTATCGCTGGATTACGCGGACAACCGGTTCTTCAACACCGCCGGCGATCAGTTCGTCTGCCAAACCCACAACGCGATTTACGAGCCGTTGACGGGGCTTTGCGTGCGCGGCCCGTGCGTGGGCGCCAGTCTGTTCGCGCTGGAGATCGAGGAGGCCGCCGGCGCGGTCTGGCTCATCCATCGCGACGGGCCACCGCCGGTCAGCCCAGCAGGGGTTTGACCACTTCGCCGTGCACATCAGTGAGGCGGTACTGGCGGCCTTGGAATTTGTGGGTGAGCCGCTGGTGATCCAGCCCGAGCAGATGCAAAATCGTGGCCTGCAAATCGTGGACGTGCACTTTGTCGCGCGCGACGGTGAAGCCCAACTCGTCGGACTCGCCGTGCACACAGCCGCCCTTCGCGCCGCCGCCAGCCAGCAACATCGTGTACACGTCGGGATAATGGTCGCGGCCCAGCACCTTGCTGCCAGCGGTGCGACCTTCGCGGAAGGGCGTGCGGCCGAACTCGCCACCCCATACGAGCAACGTCTCGTTGAACAGCCCGCGCTGTTTGAGATCGCGGATGAGCGCCGCCACCGCCTTGTCCATCGAGCGGCATTTGTTGCGCAGCCCATCGCCCAAGCCGGTGTCCGCGCCTGTGCCGTGAAAATCCCAGCCCCAATCGAAGAGGTGTACAAAGCGCACGCCCTGTTCCACCAGCCGCCGCGCCAGCAGACAGTTGTTGGCGAAGCTCGCGCTGCCGGGTTGCGCGCCGTACGCGTCCAGCATCGCCTTGGGTTCCTTGGAGATGTCCATCACTTCGGGCACGCTGGCCTGCATGCGAAACGCCATCTCGAACTGCGCGATGCGCGTGAGCGTTTCCGGACTGCCCATCTCCGCAGCCTGTTGGCGGTTGAGATCGTTGAGCGTGTCCAAGCTCAGCCGGCGCAGATCGCGGTTCATGCCTTTGGGATTGGAAACGTAAAGCACCGGATCCCCTTGCGAACGGCACTGCACGCCCTGGAACACGCTCGGCAAAAATCCGGTGCCAAAAGAATTTTTGCCGCCGTTGGGCTGGACGCCATTCGAGATGAGCACGACAAAGCCGGGCAGATTTTGGTTCTCGCTGCCCAGTCCGTACGTCACCCACGAACCCATGCTGGGCCGGCCTTCGCGTGCGCTGCCGGTGTAGAGCAGCAGTTCCGCGGGCGCGTGGTTGAACTGGTCGGTCGTCATGGATTTGATGAACGTGATGTCGTCGGCCAGCGTGCCCATCTCCGGCAACGCGTCGCTCATCCACGCGCCGCACGTGCCCTTCTTCTCAAACTTGTGCGGCGTGCCCATCAGCTTCGGCACGCCCGAGGTGAAGGCGAAGCGGCGGCCCTTGAGAAATTCATCCGGGCAAACCTGTCCGTCGCGCTTCACCAATTCCGGCTTGTAGTCGAAGAGATCCAACGTGGGCGGCGAGCCGGTCATGTGCAGATAGATCACCGTCTTGGCGCGCGGCGCAAAGTGCGGTTGGCGCGGCTGAAGCGGATGCGTGGGATCCACCGCCACATCGGCGCGCGCAGGTTCATTGAGCAGCGAGGCCAAGGCGGCACCGCCCAGTCCAAGCTGGCAGTCGCCCAGAAATTGCCGGCGCGTGCGGTGCTGGAGTTGCAGCAGGGTGACGGGATCAAGGGGAGTATTCATGGTCAACGTTGCAAAAACATTTCGTCGAGATTGAGCAGGACATTGCCCACCACAGTCCATGCCGCGAGGTCGAGCGCGTCCATTCCAGCGGGCAGGGCGCCGATGGGTTCAGTGGCGAGTGCGGTGGCGGCAGCGGGATCAGCGGCAAAATGGGCGCGGGCTTTCTCGTGCAGCGAGACGAGCCGGGCCACTTCGCTTTCCGTCGGGGGACGAGAGAGGCAGAGGCGCAATCCCAGCGCCGCCTTGTCGCGCACCGCCGCGCCGCCTTCCTTCACCAATCGCCGCGCCAGCGCCTGCGCGCACTCCACGTACACGGGATCGTTCATCGTCACCAATGCCTGCAACGGCGTGTTGGTCGGCTGCCGACGCACGGTGCAGACGACGCGGTTGGGCGCATCGAACGCGGCCATCGAGGGATACGGATTGGAGCGGCGCCACATCGTGTAGAGGCCGCGACGGAAGCGGTCTTCGCCCATGCTCGCCTGCCAATCAATGCCGCTGCCGAAGGCCGCACTGACGCCCATGTTGGGTTGATGCGGCTTCACGGGTTCGCCGTGCATTTTTACGCTGAGCAGACCGCCCAGCGCTAATGCCTGATCGCGCACCATCTCCGCCGAGAGCCGTTTGCGCGGGCCTGAGCCGAGCCAGCGATTCGCCGAGTCGCGCTCCAATTGTTCCGGCGTCACGCGCGTGGACTGACGGTAGGCCGCCGTGCTGACGAGCAGTTTGATGAACGCCTTGGTGTCCCAGTTCAGGCGCACCAATTCCGTGGCCAGCCAGTCCAGCAATTCCGGGTGGCTGGGCAATTCGCCTTGCGAACCAAACTCCTCGCTCGTGCGCACGAGGCCCGTGTTGAAGATCGCCTCCCAGTAACGGTTGGCCACGACGCGCGCCGTGAGCGGGTTGCGTTCGTGCATCAACCATTTGGCCAGCGCAAGGCGGTTGGTGGCGTTGCCCTCCAGCGGCGTGTTGAACACCTCGGGCACGCCCTCGTTCACCAGCTTGTCCTTCACCATGAAATTGCCGCGGAGCTGGATGTGCGTCGGGCGCCGTTGCGCGCTGGCCAGCTCGGTCATCACCGGCACAGTGACCGGCTTCACCGCCGCGATCTGTTTTTCCAAGGCGGCGACCTTCTCGCGGTCGGCCTTGCGTTCCGGCCAGATGTTGCGCGCGTAATAATCGGTAATGCGCTGGCGCATCGCATCGCCCTGCGCCCCTTGGGGCGGCGCGGCCAAGAGCGACAGGGTCTTGAGCAATTCCAAAATGTCGGCGGGCGTGCGGGCGTGTTCCGTCACGTGCGTGTCGGCCGTCATGCTGAGGCGGAACCGGCCCAGCGTGGCCTTGGGCGTGACGGATTGGTGGTCGAGCGTGATCACCAACCGCGAACCCGCGGGCGCGGCGATCGGCTCGGCGGCGATGAGCATGAGCGCGTGTGCTTTGTCGGTCGCGCCGCCCACGGCCCAGCCGCGTGTGCGATCTTTTTTTGGCGCGTCATCGTTGATGACGTTCTCGGCGTCGAATCCGGTCTGCGTGAAATCCGCGATTGCGGCAGTGAATCGCAGCTCGCGCTCGCCGTTGAGCGCCAGTTCGACACTGCGCGGCGGTGCGGGGTTGCCCGCCTTTTCCCAAACAACCTTGCGCTGCTCATCCAACGCGACGAGACGGAAACCCGCGAGGCGCTCGGGCAACTCGGCGCGATTCCAAATCACGATGCGATCAATCGCGCGCACGGCCTTGAGATCCAACTCCCACCACGGATCGTCCTGCTGGCCGGAGTGGGCGACAGAGCCTTTCTCGTATTCGCCATCGGTGCGGCCATCAATGGCGCGCCCGGCCACGGCGTCGAGATACGTGCTGCTAAAACTGGCCGCGCCGCTGCGGGCGACATTCTCCGCGCCGGCGAACACCTGCACTTCGGCGATCTGGATGACCCTCTGTTTGCCGGGCAGTTCGATGCGCAGGAAGCGCGCCTTGGGGCCCGCTGCACTGGCGGGCGGACGCAGCGTGGCGCGCAGTCGCGTGAGCACAAAGTTACCGCCGGCGTGGCCCGCGTTGGGCATGGACTCCAGTCGCAACGCGGCGATCTTTTGCGCCTCGGCGATGGGCAACTCGATGGTGAGCGTGTCCTTGGCCGCGTCATTCTTCTCGATGGACACCGCGCGGTCGCCCAACACGATGGCCGGCGCGCCCGATTTGGCTTTCGGCACTTCGGGCACGGGCACGTTCCAGTTGATGGCAAACGGAAACGCGCGCGCCCACGCCTCTGCTGCAGCGGCGACATGCGCGGGCGGTTGGAGCAGCTTGCTTTCGATGGCGGCAATCTCGGCCAGCCAAAGTTCCTTCTGCTTGCGCTGCTCCTCGGTGTTGAAAGAAAGCAGCGGCGAGTTGTCGCCTTTGTCGGAGTCGGCGGTGTTGTTGAAGATGGCGAAGAGGCGGAAAAATTCCTCCTGCGAGAGCGGGTCGAACTTGTGATCGTGGCATTGCGCGCAGGCGATGGTGGTGCCCATCCACACGGCCATCGTCGTGTTCACGCGATCCACCACGGCGACATTGCGGAACTCTTCATCGTCCGTGCCGCCCTCGGTGTTGGTGAGTGTGTTGCGATGAAACGCCGTGGCGATGAGTTGATCCTGCGTGGGACTGGGCAGCAGGTCGCCCGCGATCTGGTCGGTCGTGAATTGATCGAAGGGCTGGTTGCGGTTGAGCGCGCGGATCACCCAATCGCGATACGCCCAGATGGTGCGCAGCGGATCATCGGCGTAACCGCTGGAATCGGCATAGCGCGCCAAGTCCAGCCAGAGCCGCGCCCAATGTTCGCCGTAGCTGGGCTTGGCCAGCAACTGGTCCACGTAATTTTCATACGCGCGCGGATTCTTGTCGTTGACGAATTGTTCCACCTCCGCCCACGTGGGCGGCAGGCCGGTGAGATCCAGCGACACCCGCCGCGCCAGCGCGTAGCGATCGGCTGCGGGCGACGGTTTCCAGCCGCGCTTTTCCAGTTCAGCGAGGATGAAATGATCCGGCCCGACCAGCGGCCACGTCTTGTCTTTCAACTGCGGCAACGCGGGGCGCACCGGCCGCACGTAAGCCCAGTGCGGCTGATATTCCGCGCCTTGCTCGATCCACAACTTGAGCAACTGCTTCTGTGCCGCGGTGAGCGCGCGCTTGGATTCCGGCGGCGGCATGATGTCGTCGGCGTTGGTGGCGTGGGTACGATTGACCAACTCGCTCTTGGCCGCGTCGCCGGGCTTGATGGCGAAGACGCCGCCTTTGCGCGGTTGGATGGCTTCCTCGCGAATATCCAATCGCAGCTTGGCCTTGCGACTGCGCGCATCCGGGCCGTGACATTGAAAGCAGTTCTCCGAAAGGATCGGGCGGATGTCGCGATTGAACAAGATGGGGGCGGCGACCGCAGTCTGCACCAGCGCCAATAGCATCGCGCCCGCGGCGGTGCGCAGCGCGGTCCGGCAAGCGCGGAGGGTTTCTTTTTTGTTCATCACGCCAAAATGCCTTTCACGAGTTGACCGTGCACGTCGGTTAGACGGTAGCGGCGGCCCTGAAATTTGTAAGTGAATTGTTCGTGGTCAATGCCCAGCAGATGCAGGAGCGTCGCCTGGAAATCGTGGACGTGCACCGGGTTCGTCGCGGGGTTCATCGCCAGCTCATCGGACGCGCCGTACGTGATGCCCGCCTTCACGCCGCCCCCGGCCATCCAAACGGTGAAGACATACGGATGATGATCGCGACCCCAGCGCGGGCGATTGTTGATGTCGCCTTGGATGAACGGGGTGCGCCCAAATTCGCCGCCCCAGATCACCAACGTGTCATCGAGCAGCCCGCGCTGTTTGAGGTCGCGCACCAGCGCCGCACTGGGCTGATCGGTGTCGCGGCACTGATTGTACAGCTCCGTGGTCAGGCTGTTGTGCTGGTCCCAGCCCGCGTGCATCACCTGCACGAAACGCGTGCCGCGCTCGATGAGCCGCCGCGCCATCAGGCAATTATAGGCAAACGTGCCGCGCTCGGTGGCTTGCGGCCCGTACATGTCCAGCACGTGCTTGGGTTCGCTCTGGATGTCCGTCAACTCCGGGATGCTCGCCTGCATCCGGTACGCCATCTCGTACTGCGCGACGCGCGTGAGGATTTCCGGATCGCCCAGCTCCTGATGCCGCAGTGCGTTCAACTGCGCCAGCCCATCGAGCATGCTGCGGCGCAGCGGACGGCCGATGCCGGGCGGATCGGCCAAGTATAACACCGGGTCGCCTCCGCGCCGGAACGGCACGCCCTGATATTGCGTGGGGAGAAAACCGCTGCCCCAATAGTAGTCGTAAAAAATCTGGCCGCACGTCGTGCCTTTGCTGACAGAGGTCATCGCCACGTAACCCGGCAGATTGTCGGTGTCGCTGCCCAGCCCGTACGTCAGCCACGCGCCAAGAGTCGGGCGACCGGGCATCTCCGAGCCGGTCAGAAAAAACGTCACCGCCGGCGCGTGATTCACCTGCGTGGTGTGCATGCTTTTGATGAAGCACAAATCGTCGGCTGCCTTGGCCGTGTGCGGCATGAAATTGCTGACCCACGCCCCGCTGCGGCCGTGCTGCGCGTACGGCTCCACCGGGCGCAGCAACAGTTTGCCGGTGGGATTGCCCGTCATCGTGCTGAACCGTTTGCCGGCGAAATACGATTCGGGCACCGGCTGGCCGTGCAGCTTTTCCAGCATCGGCTTGTAATCAAACAAGTCCGTGTGCGTGGGCGCGCCGTTCATGAAAAGATAAATCACCCGCTTGGCCTTGGGCGCAAAATGCGGCAACACCCCGGCGGCCGCACTGCGTGCCGCGTTCGCGCGCGCAGTGTTATCACGCGATAACATCGAGGCCAGCGCCGCCGAGCCGACCAAGCCCGTCGCGCCACTCCCCAAAAACTGCCGACGCGTGAGGCTCCGTGCGCTTTCGTGCGGGCTTTGCGGCATGGCAAAAGGCTAAGTCATGCGCGCCCCCTGTGCCAACGCAAAACCGAGGGCAACATGGAGTGCATGAGCTGCGCTCGAGGCTTCCCAAGCGGCGGGTGGTTCTGTTATCAAACGCCATGCCGTCCCCATCTCCGCAGCCGCCGGGCGCACCTGCCACACGCGCGCGCAGCATCGTCCTGTTCTTCGCCATCACGCTGGCGGTTATCACCTACGTGGACCGCGTGTGCATCTCGCAAGCCGCGCCGCAGATGCAGAAAGATCTCGGGCTGACGAAAGTGCAGATGGGTTGGGCCTTCACCGCGTTCAGCCTCGCCTATGCGCTGTTCGAGATTCCCGGTGGCTGGCTTGGTGATAAAATCGGGCCGCGCAAAGTGCTGATGCGCGTGGTGGCCATGTGGTCAGTCTTCAC
>SIAW01000027.1 GCA_009695465.1 Pedosphaera sp. | reverse complement strand
CGCGACCAATCCACGCCGTCCATTTGCACAAGCAACGCCAGAAACCGCAGTTGGGAATTGCCCGTCGCCAAAATCACCCGCGCCTTTTTTTGTCGCGCGAGTGTGGCGGCGAGATATTCGTGCACCGTCAACGCGGCATCGTCGGACATCGCCGACTGCGAGGCGAACACGCGCACCGGCAACGCATCCACCATAAACGAACGGATGAGGCTATTGTTTTCCATTGGGAATCGGATGGCGAGCCTAGCCAAAGCGACGGGTCGGTCAATCCTACATTGGCGTTTTTGACTTTCACCCGTGCATCTGTTTCACTTCGCCGCTGATGAACATTCTGCGGCACACCGCGAAGGATTTTGAAGCCCGGCTGACGCGTCTCTGCGCGAACTCCAGCCTGTTCGATCCGGCCATCGAGGCGCGCGCGCAGGAAATCGTGCTGGCCGTGCGCGAGCGTGGCGACGCTGCGCTCAGTGAGTTCACCGAACGCTTCGACGGCGCGAAGTTGTCGCCGGAACAATTTGCCGTGTCACCGGCCGAGCTGTTCAACGCGTCATTGGGCGCGAGCGATCCACTGCGGCAAGCCATCCGCGAAGCCCACCGCAACATCGCCCTCTTCGCGCGCAAATCACGCCGCAAAGGTTGGCGTTGCCGCAACAGTCACGGCGCGTCGGTGGCGGAGAAGTTCGATCCCTTCACGCGCGTGGGCATCTACATTCCCGGCGGCACCGCGCCGCTGGTCTCCACCGCGCTCATGACGGTGACGCTGGCGCAAGTGGCCGGCTGCAAAGAGATCGCCGTCTGCACGCCCTGCGGCAAAGATGGCTCGGTGAACCCCGCGTTGCTCGTGGCCGCGCGCACGGCGGGCGCGACGGAGATTTACAAAGTGGGCGGCGCGCAAGCCATCGCCGCGATGGCGCACGGCACCGCAACCATTCGCCGCGTGCAAAAGATTTTCGGACCGGGCAACGCCTACGTCGTCGCCGCCAAACGCCTGCTCTTCGGCCACGTGTCGGTGGATCTGCTGCCGGGACCGAGCGAACTGCTCGTGCTCGCCGATGATTCGGCGAAGGCCAAGTTCATCGCCGCCGATCTGCTCGCGCAGGCCGAACACGGCTCGGGAAGCGAACGCGTCTGGCTGGTGACGCCCTCGGCAAAATTGCTGGCGGCAGTGGAAAAAGAAATTGCGCGGCAACTGCCAAAGCTCGCACGGCTCAATTTCATCAAGCGCGCGCTCGATGCCAACGGCTGGCTCATCCAAGTCAAATCGCTCGACGACGGCGTGGCGCTGGCCAACCGCCTCGCGCCCGAACATTGCGAAGTGATGACGCGCAATGCCGGTGCGGTCTCCGCGCGCATCCTCAACGCGGGCGCAATTTTTCTGGGCGACTACTCGCCCACCGTGTTGGGCGATTACGTCGCCGGCCCCAGCCACACGCTGCCCACCGGCGGCGCAGGCGCGAGTTTTGCCGGGCTCACAGTGGATCAATTTCAGCGGCGCACGAGTGTGGTGGAGTACAAAAAGCCCGCGCTCAAAAAAGCGTTGCGCGCCGTGCAACAATTCGCGGCCGTGGAAGGGTTGGACGCGCACGGACATTCCGCGAGCATTCGAGTGGAGGGACGATGAAGCTCGTCCGTCCGCTGGTGGAAAAACTGCACGCGTACGTGCCCGGTGAGCAGCCCAAAATCAAAGGGCTGATCAAACTCAATACCAACGAGAATCCCTATCCACCGGCGCCATCCGTCATCCGCGCAGTGAAGGCGGCGGTGGATGGTCGGCTGCGGCTTTATCCGAACCCGTCCGCGCAAACGCTGCGCGAGGCGTTGGCCCAACTCCACGATTGCGCGCCGGAGAACATCATCGTCGGCAATGGCTCCGATGAATTGCTGGCGCTGGCGACGCGCGCGTTTGTGGAGCCAAGCGGGGTCGTTCAATATTTCACGCCGAGCTATTCGCTCTATCCAGTGTTGGCGAATATCCACGGCGCACGTTGCAACGCCGTGCCGTTGCGCGCGGATTTCGGATTGCCCAGCTTGGCGGAATTGCGCCGGGAAAAGAAATGGGATTTCGGCGCCGCGCTCACGCTCATCACCACGCCCAATGCGCCCAGTGGACGCGGCTATTCCACAGACGAACTCGACACCCTCTGCCGCGCGCAGCGTGGCGTCGTGGTGCTGGACGAAGCCTACGTGGATTTTGCCGAACAGCACGCACTGGCGCTGGCGATGAAACACCCGCACGTGCTGGTCGCGCGCACTTTTTCCAAAGCCTACTCGCTCTGCTTCCAGCGCGTCGGTTATTTTGTCGGGCACCCGACACTCATCACGGCGCTGGACAAAATCCGCGACAGCTACAACGTCAACGGCCTCGGGCAAATCGCCGCGCTGGCCACGCTGGAGGCGCTGCCGCATTACCGCCGCAATTTCAAAACGATTATCGCCACGCGCGAACGGCTGGCCGCGCGGCTGGCGTCGTTGGGATTTGTGGTGCGGCCGAGCCAGACGAACTTTCTCTTCACCAAGCCGCCGCGCTTCCCTGCGGGGCAATGGCTCGAGCGACTGCGCGCGCGCAAGATTCTCGTCCGCTGGTTCGACACCCCCGCCACGCGCGACTACCTGCGCATCACCATCGGGACCGGAGCGGAAGCCGATGCGCTGCTGGATGCGGCGGGGAAAATTCTGGCCGCGCGTTAGTCAGCGCCGGTAGCGCGAGCCTTCGCGGCGATTGTGATCGCGCAGTTCGCGTTCAAAAATGCCGAGGGTGGATTCCACTTCCGCAATGAACTCGGTGCAGCACTGCGCGAAGCCGCCAAGGGCAATCACCGTGTCGCGTTGTGCGTTATCGTCGGTGACAGCCAGCGCCTCGCCCAGCCCCAGCGCGCGCAGGCGGTGGGCGACGCGTTCGATCACGCTGTCGGCGCTGTGCCCTTTGCCGGAATAAAGCACCTCGATGCCGGGCGGGGAAATTTCAGCGAGCGCAGCGGAGCGCCGTCCGTATCCGTCGAAGATGATGGTGACGGGAACACCTTTGGCGTCGGTGTAGTGGGTGAGTTTTCGGATGAGCGCCTCGCGTGCGGCGGTTGAGTGGCGAGGATGGCCGGGTGCCAAATCCTGCCAGACATGCAGGAGGTTGTAGCCGTCCACCAAGACGCGCGCGATCGCCATGCCGGCAGTGTAGGGGAGATGCCGGCGGTGACAAAGCCAAATGCCAGCGCGGGCTTTTCAAGCAGGGCGAGACTTGCTACGCTGCGGTTGACGAATATGCCCATCTACGAATACGAACTGTGCGAGGGGAAATGCGTGGTGTGCGGCGGTTGTTTTGAACTGCGCCGGCCGCTGGCCGCCCCGCCGTTGAAGGCGTGTCCCGTCTGCAAAAAAGATGTGCGCAAGGTATTTTCCGGGCGCATTTACATGCCCAAGCATCTCAAGAAAGTTAACGTGCGCGCGGCCAAGGAAGCGGGCTTCACGGTGCTCAAACGCACCAGCAAAGGCGAGTATGAGGTGCACAAACCCAGCCGCGGGGTGGAGTAGGTATTTCGGTGGTGACAGCTTGGTGGATTTCGGGCAGCGTCGCCACTTTACATCATGCAAGTCTCGATCCGAGCGCATGTGTTTTACGGGGGCCGCGTGCAGGGTGTGGGCTTCCGCTGGGCGCTGAAACGGTTGGCGGCGGGCTACGAGGTGACGGGCTGGGTGAAAAACCTGTCGGACGGCCGTGTGGAAATGATGGTGGAAGGCGAGCGAGCGGAGTTGGAAGATTATCTGGCGGCGATTCCCGAGTCGGGATTGCGGGCCAACATCCGACAATGCACGACGGACTGGGCGACGGGCACAGGCGAATTTCGCGGGTTTGAGATTGTGAGTTAGCAGATGAAGTACGCGATCATATCGGACATCCACGGCAATCTGGAGGCGCTGGAAACAGTGTTGGCGCACGCGCGTGAACAGAAGTGCGAGAAATTTGTCTGCGGCGGCGATGTGGTCGGCTACAACGCCAATCCCAGCGAGTGCATCCGCAATATCCGCGAGATGGCCATGCCCTGCGTCAAGGGCAACCACGACGAGTACATCGGGGTGGACTGCGATCTCTCCGCCTTCAATCAATACGCCGCCGAGGCGGTGGTCTGGGCGCGCAAACAACTTTCTGAAGAGGAGCGCAAATGGCTCAGTGCCCTGCGCTACATCCGGCTGGCGGACAATTTTTCTATCGTCCACTCCACATGGGACAGCCCGAAGAACTGGGGCTACGTACAGACCGAGTTTGATGCGCACAGCAGCTTTTTCTACCAGCCCACGTCGGTTTCATTTCACGGCCACACACACGTGCCGCTGGCGTTTGTGATGTCGCCTAAAAGTTCCAATCCCGAAGACGCGGCCGCTGGCAAAGTGTCTGGCGGTTTTTACGACACCATCACCGTGGAGAAGGGGAAGAAATATTTTGTCAACGTTGGCAGCGTCGGCCAGCCGCGCGATGGCGACCCCCGCGCGGCGTACGCCACCTACGACACCGCAGCCGGTCTCATCAAACTCCACCGTTTGGATTACGACATTGCCGCCACGCAGGCCAAGATTCGTGCGGCCGGTCTGCCCGAGCGATTGGCCGAGCGGCTGGAAGTCGGCAAATGACGCAGCGCGCGCGGCGCTCGTGAAGATTCTCATCCTCAAACCAAGTTCGCTGGGCGATGTGGTGCATGCGCTGCCAGTGCTGCGCCTGCTCAAGCTGAGCCTTCCTGAAAGTCAGATCCATTGGTGGATTGATGAGCGCTTGGCCCCGTTGCTGGAGGGCGACCCCGACATCCACACGCTGCACCATTTTGTGCGGCGCGGCTGGCACACGCCACGGGGCATCTCACAAAACCTGCGCACCGCGCGCACACTGCGCCGCGAGCGATTCGATTGGGTGCTGGATTTGCAGGGACTGGCGCGCAGCGCGGTGTTCGCGTGGGTGGCTAATGGCGGCCTCACGTTGGGGCCAGATTCCAGCCGCGAAGGCGCGCGCATTTTCTATGATCGCTCGATCCCGCGCCCGACACCCAACGCGCATGCGGTGGACTGGAACCTCGCGTTCCTCCGCGAGTTGGCAGTGCCGGTGGATCGTCCGTTTGAGTGGCTGCCGCGTCGTGCTTCCGCCGCGCAGTCTGTGCAGCAGCAAGCCAGTCAGCACGGCAAAGATTGCCGGTGGATTTTTTTCTGTCCGGGCGCGCGCTGGATGAACAAGCGTTGGCCCGTCGCGCATTTTCAGGAACTGGCGACGTGCCTGCTCGCCGCTGACCCCGCGCTGCGCATTGCCATCGTGGGCAGTGTGGAGGATCAGCCGCTGGGCCGCGCCATCACCAGTGCGGGAGGCGCGCGGTGTCTGGATTTGACGGGGCGCACCACGTTACCTGAATTGATCGAGTGGCTGCGCCTGGCCTCGGTGGTCATCACCAACGACAGCGCGCCCATGCACTTGGCGGCGGCGTTGGGTCGGCCGGTCGTTGCACTGTTTGGCCCGACGCATCCGGGCCGCACCGGTCCCTATCACGCGCCGGGAAAAGTGCTGCAAGCGACGCTCCCTTGCGTGCCTTGCTTGCGCCGGACGTGCGCGTGGGCAACGCCCAACGAATGTTTGCTGAGCCTCACGCCGGCGATGGTGGCGGACGCGGCGCGGGCACATTTGCCGGCGGCGTGTGGATAAGTTTTGGCGGTGGGCGAGGGGAATGCCCTTGAAGCGCGCCCATCCTGATTTACAGTGAAGTCATGAGGAGGTTTTGGGGTGTGCTCTTGGTCGTGTGCAGTCTGTCGCGCCTGCCGCTGTCGGTTTTCGGCGAAGGACTGCAGATGGAATTGCTGACCGAGCAATTGGAATTTCTGCCCAACGAACCGCTCCACGTCGGACTGCGCATCCAAAATCGTTCTGGCCAGCCGGTCGTGTTGGGGCAGGTCAATGACTGGATTCGGTTCGCGGTGTTTGACGTTGAAAAGCATCTCGTCCTCAAACGCAGCGACCCACCTCCGGGCGAGGTGTTCGTGTTGCCCAACGGGCAGGAGGTGATCAAGAGTTTCAACCTCGCACCGCACTTCGACCTTTCGACGCCCGGCTCGTTTGTCATCACCGCGCAGGTCAACGTGCGGCAGTGGAATGAGACGCTGCCAGTCAACGCGCGGCGGATTGATGTGGTGCGCGGCATCAAGCTGGCGACGTTAGTGCAGGGCGTGGCCGATCCCGAAGCGCCCAACGCGCCGCCGCAGATGCGTACTTACACGCTGCAGCAAAAGCGCAACGCCGGGCGTCAGCAGCTTTATCTGCGCGTGGCTGCGGAGGATGGGTTCGAGGTGTTCAACGTGTTGCCCGTGGGCAGTGTCGTGCCGTTTGGCCGACCGGAAATGCACGTGGATCGCCGGGGCGCGGTGCATCTGCTCTTTCAAAATGGCGCGCGCGAATATCTCTACTGCAACGCCGATGCCCAAGGCGCGATGGTGCGGCGACATTCCTATCAAGTCTATCAGAGCCGCCCGAAGTTACGCGTGGATGAGCGGGGCAATCTGGAGGTCGTGGGCGGACGGCGCACACCCTCTGCGATGGACTGGCCCGTCACCAAACTTCCGCAGCGCACTTCCATCCTGCCGTAGCCCGTCGTTGCGTTACTCAAAAAGCTTGGCCGCGCTGGAAAAGCGTTCGCCCAACTTATTGCCGATGGAAATCCCGTGCGCCCGGTATCGGGCTTGGCTGCCGAAGGCGGAGGTCTTGATCTGGACAATCGCAATGGCGATGATCGCGCCGTTCACATCGCGCACCGGGGCGGCGACGCGCGCGATTTCACCCGTCACACTGACCGCAGGCTCCGCACCGCCCAAAACTTTGGCGACCTCTTCGGGCGCAGGCTTGCCAATTTCCTTGTCGTCGGTGCTGGCGACAATTTCAGCAGCCTTCTTGCCCGGCGGCACCGCAGCCAGACTGAGGGAGAGCACATCGGTGTTGGCCCGTAATGTGTCCTCCAGTGCTTGCCGCGCCAAGGTCGGCGGCTTGTCCACGGTGACGTCCATGATCTGGCAAGTGGTGTCGGCTTGCGCCCAAAAACCAATCTTGCCGGGACGCTCCTCGCCCAACGTCAACTCCCCGTAGGGGACGCCGTTGGCGGTCAGGTACATCAATTTACCGCGCACGATGAGGGAGAAGTCCACCCAACCGTCCGGGCGTGCGTTCCCCTTGGCGTTCATGCCCGGCTGCAGTTTCCCGTCCTCAAAATAAGAGATGATCACCTGCTCCCGTTGCGGGCGCGTGGCGGTGACATAAAAATTCTTGTCGTCCTTCATCGCGAACACCACGCCAGCCACCGGCGCCGTCTTGCCGCCGGTCACACGCACGCGAGCCTTGAGGATAAAGTCGCCGTACTCCTTGCCATTAAACACCAGCGCGGGGAAATGACCGGCGTCGGTGTTGTTGCCGATATGCGTGAGAACTTTGCGGCGGATTTTTTTGGTGGGATCCAGTGCACTGGGCAACTCCACTTCGACAATCTGCCATTGGCCCGGCTGGCCGGTGCCATTGACGAGACTGCGAAAACCCAGCGGTATCTTGCCCAATGCGGGCGCCGGCAGTTTGTCCCACGCAAAGGGATTTTCCTGCGCCACTGCGAGCAGCGGCAGCAAGAACAGTATCGCCAGCGCGCGTCGCATCTTAATAGATCATGTCCGCCACCGTGCGGCCGGCGGGGATGAAAGGCAGCACGTGCTCGGTGTACGGCGTGATGACATCCAGCACGTAGGCTTGGTCCGAATCGAGCATGCGCTGTATTGCCGCGCGCAATTCACTCTTGGCGAACACGCGCTCGCAAGGCACGCCGAAGCCTTTGCAGATCGTCACGTAATCCGGATAGATGGCCCGCATGTTTTCCGGGTCGCCCAAATAAGTGTGGCCGCGGTTGCCGCCGTAAAAACTATCTTCCCACTGCACCACCATGCCCAGATGCTGGTTGTTGAGGATGATGGCCTTGGCGGCGATCTTCTCGATGCGCGCCGTGGCCAGCTCCTGCACGTTCATCAGGAAAGAGCCATCGCCATCAATGTCCACCACCTGCCGGTCCGGCCGCGCGACCTTCGCGCCCAGCGCAGCGGGATAGCCGTAGCCCATCGCGCCCAGTCCGGCGCTCGTCAGAAATTGGCGCGGGAACTTGTACTGATACCATTGCCCCGCCCACATCTGATGCTGGCCGACGCCGGTGGTGATGATCGCCTCGCCCGCCGTCAACTCGTATAACACCTCCAGCACGTGCTGCGGCATGATGGCCTCCTGCTCGCGTCCCGCCAGCAGGTCGCGCATGTGCAGCGAGCTGAGCACATCCTCTTTGGCGGTGTACCGCAGCGGCCCTTTGGTTTTCCAGCGGGCGATCTGCTGAAGCCACGCCGAGTTCTTTTTCTGAATGGGCCGCCGCCGGATCATCGCGTTGAGCCGGCGCAGTGCGTGCCGGACATCGCTGTGGATGGGCAGTTGGACAAGCTTGTTTTTGTTGTGCTCCGACTGGTCAATGTCGATGTGCACGATGGTGCCGTGCTCGCAGAACTTCTCGACCTTGCCCGTCACGCGGTCGTCAAAGCGCACGCCAAAGGCCAGCAGCAAGTCCGCGCCATCGGCCACCTTCTCCATCGGGTCGTTCGGGTTGGTGCGCTGTTTGAATTCGCCGCTCACCGCCCAGTTGGCGTAAGCGCAACCGTGCATGCCCAGCCAGCGCAGGGAAAGCGGATGCTGCTCCGGGAACGCACCGATGCCCATGATCGTCGTGGTCACTGGGATCTGCGCCGCTTCAGCAAACGCCAGCAACTCCGCGCTGGCCTCGCCGCTGATGATGCCGCCGCCGACGTATAACACCGGGCGCTCGCTCTTTTCGATCAACCCGATCACCTCGTTCAGCGCCACATCATCGGCCTCGGGCGCGGGCGGGTAGCCGGGCAGATCAATCTTGTCGGACCACACCGGCTGCGCGCGCTGTTGCTGGATGTTCTTGGGGAAATCAATCACCACCGGTCCGGGGCGGCCCGTCTGCGCGATGTGAAACGCCTCCTTCACGATGCGCGGGATGTCGGCGATGTCCGTGACGAGATAGCTGTGCTTGACCACCGGCAACGTCATCCCAAAAAAGTCCGTCTCCTGAAACGCGCCTTTGCCAATCATCGCTTGCGGCACTTGCCCGGTAATCACGATCAGCGGGATGGAATCCATGTAGGCATCGGCGATGCCACTGATGAGATTGGTCGCGCCCGGTCCGCTGGTGCCCATGCACACGCCGGCCTTGCCGATGGCACGCGCGTAGCCCTCCGCCGCAAACGCGCCGCCTTGTTCGTGCCGCGGCAGGATGGTGCGGATCTGCTTGGAGCGCGTCAGCGCCTGATGCAGCTCCATGCTCGCGCCGCCGGGGTAGGCAAAGATCGTGTCCACGCCCTCGCGTTCCAACGCTGCCACGAGAATCTCGCTGCCGAGCATCGGTCGGCCGAGGCTCGAGGGTTTCGCGGCTGATTTGGCCGCGGGCTTCTTCTTGTTCGCTGTCTTGCTCATGTCATCTGCCAGTTGATACGGCCGGCAACCGTGGCGCAAAAAAACCACGACCGTTGCCAGCCGTGGGTTCTTGTCAAAATTCGCTTACGCGCGACAAGCACCTGCGGCATCGTCTCGTACGACGACCGCCTCGAGTGCTACTTGTCGCAAAACCTTCATTCTGGCGCGGAAACTAGCGGTCTTTGAGGCGCGGGTCAAGCCGCTTTCCGGCGCTAGTGCACCGCGATCGCTGCGGCACAGTCTGCTCTCACAGCCCGCAATCAGGCCGGTTCCTGCTGGCTGATGCAGTGGAAGGAGCCGAGTCCCCAGATCAGTTCCATCGAGTCCACACCGATGACGCGGCGATCGGGGAACTCGCGCTGCAGAATATCCAGTGCGCGCGCGTCGTTCGCGTGGCGATAGGTCGGCACCAGCACGATGCCGTTGGCGATGTAGAAATTCGCGTAGCTGGCCGGCAGACGTTGCCCTTCGTATTCCACCAAGCCGGGCATTGGCAATTCGACCACGCGCAGCGGGCGGCCCGTCTCATCTTTCATCGAACGCAGCCGGCACAGGTTGTCTTGCAGCAACGAATGGTTGGCGTCGGACGGGTCTTCCTCGATCACCGTCACGACGGTGTTGGGCGAGACAAAACGCGTGAGGTCGTCCACGTGCCCGTCGGTGTCGTCGCCGACAATCCCGTCGCCGAGCCACAGGATGTTCGTCGCGCCAAGATAATCTTTCAGGTGCTGCTCGATCTGCGCCTTGTTGAGCTGCGGATTGCGGTTGGGATGCAGCAGGCACGATTCGGTGGTGAGCACTGTGCCGCGCCCGTTCACTTCCAGCGCGCCGCCTTCCATCACGATGCCCGGCGAGAAGAGCGGCAGACCGCGCAGTCGGGCGACATGCTGCGGCACCGCGTCGTCCAGATCGAACGGCGGATACTTGTTGCCCCACGCGTTGTAACCCCAATCCACGACGGCGCGCTCGTGTTGGCCGTCGCGTTCGCGCACAAGAAAGATTGGCCCGTGATCGCGGCACCACGGTTCGTACGCGGGAAAATGGTGGAAGTGAACACGGGCCAGCGGCGTCTTTTCCTTTTCCAACAGACCGCGCACCCACTGCTCCATCTCCGCGTGCCAGACGTTGATGTGCACCTCCTCCGCCTGCACGAGGTGTTTGATCAACGCGGCGTACACCGGCGGCACCGAGTCGTACTTGTCGGGAAAGCTGATGCCCTCCGGGCGCGGCCAAGTGAACCACGTGCCCGCGTGAGGCTCCCATTCGGCGGGCATGCGGTAGCCCAGTTGTGCGGGCGTGTCCACTAGGGCAGGTCTTGCCGCCGCGCGCTGGTGAGCAATTGATACCACTGCTCGCGCGTGAGCTGGATGTCTTCCACGGCGGCCAATTCGTGGATGCGATCGGTGCGCGTCGTGCCGATGATGGGCACGATGCCCGCCGGATGTTTCAAGAGCCACGCCAGCGCCACCAGCCAGCGGCTCGTGCCCATCTCCCGCGCCAGGATGTCGAGCTGCCGTTTGACACCGCCGATGCGATAATTTTCCTGCGACGGCAACACCTTGCGCACGCCTTCGCCTAGATGCCCGCCGCCCAGCGGACTCCACGCCATCGGCGTCATGCCTTCGGTCAAACATTGGTCGAGCGTGCCGTCCTCCAGACAATCCAGCTTGGCGAGACTGATCTCCACTTGATTGACCAGCAACGGCGCTTTGAGCGCGCTCTGCAACAGGGTGACCTGCGACGGGCGAAAATTGCTCACCCCAAAATGGCGCACCTTGCCGCTGGCCTCCAACGTGGCGAAGGCCTGCGCCACCTCCTGCGGATCCATCAGATAATCGGGCCGGTGCAGTTGGAAGAGATCAACATGCTCCACGCCCAGCCGCCCCAGCGAATGTTCGCAGGCGTCGATAATATGCGCCGCAGAAAAATCGTAGCGATAGGGCGCGCCCTTTTCCGAATCGTTTGCCGCGCGGATGCCGCACTTGGTGGCCAACACCACGCGCGCGCGCATGCCGTTCACGCGGCGCAGCGTCTGCCCCATGATCTCCTCCGACACGCCCCCGCAGTAAATGTCCGCCAGATCGAAGAGCGTGAAGCCCGACTCGTACGCCGCGATCAACGTCTGCACGCCGGTGTTGCGGGCCTTGGCCGTGACCGCCGCCGGATCCCACGAGCCGGCGATGCGCCACGTGCCGTAAGCCAGCCGCGATGTTTTAAGGGAGCTTCTGCCCAGCGTGATTTCCTGCATGACCAATCGGCGAATCGGATTTGCGATGCGCGCTTGAAAGTACGGTGCGCGCCGCCGTGGGCAAGGCAAAAGCCTGTACGGCCCATCAACGCGCAGCTTGCCTTTCATGCCGCTTGCGCCAAGCTGTGCGCGTTGGACGCCAAGCAGTTCATCCCCGCCATCAAACCTTGGGCCGCCGCATTGTCCGTGGGATTGCTGTGGACACTGGCCTTCGCCAACTTCAATCAAGCGTGGGCCGCGTGGCTCGTGCCGGGGTTGCTGCTCGTGGTGTCCAACGCAGTGCGACCGCGCCGCGTGTTCGCGCTGGGCTACGTGGCGGGACTGGCGCACTACCTCACCTCGCTCTCGTGGGTGTTGAACATTCCCTATCCGCCCGGCGCCATCGCGGGTTGGCTGGCGCTCTCCCTGTACTGCGCGCTCTATCCCGCGTTCTGGACTTGGCTCTGCTGGCGACTATTTCCCGGCGAGGCAGGGCAGGGGATAGCCTCGCTCGATTGGCGCTGTCGCACGCGGTGGTTGGTTCTCTGCGCGCTGGGTTGGGTGGCGCTGGAATGGGTGCGCGGTTGGATGGTCACGGGATTCCCGTGGAATTTTCTGGGCACCTCGCAACTGGACGTGCCGTGGCTGCCCCTGCTCGCGGCGCTGACGGGCGTGTCGGGCGTGTCGGGCGTTGTCGTTTTTGTTTCGCTCAGCGCGGCGGCGTCTTTCTACGTCCCCGCCAACTGGAATGCCGCCGTACGCGTGCTGGCTGCGCCGCTCATCGTGCTGGTGCTGGCATTGGGCGCTGGCCGCGTGATGGAAGCAGAGGTCCTGCAACACGCCCAATCGCCGCGCCAACTGCGCGTGGCCCTCGTGCAACCGAGCATCCCGCAGACGGTGATTTGGGACAGCGCACGCGACGCCAATCGCACGCAGGAACGATGGGAACAATTGCTGTCCATCACCGAGCAAGCGCTGGACGCCAAGCCCGATCTCATTGTGTGGCCGGAGGCATCGGTGCCGTCACTGCTGGAGAATCCGGTGCTGCTGCAACGCTGGGCGCAGATCGGCCGTCGCTGCGAGGCGGGCAATGTCTGGCGTGTGTTGGGCGCGGATGAGGCGGTGGAGAACGGGCCGAGCCGCGACTACTACAACAGTTGCCTGCTGATTTCCCCGGCAGGCGATCTCAACGGCACCTATCGCAAACAGCACTTGGTGATGTTCGGCGAGTACGTGCCGCTGGGCAACGTGTTTCCGTTCCTGAAAAAGCTGGCGCCGGTGGGCAACTTCTCGCGCGGGGCCGGGCCGCAGATATTTGACACCGGAAAAGCGCGGCTGTCGCCGCTCATCTGTTTTGAGGACCTAGTGGCGCCGCTCGTGCGCCGGGCAGCGAGGGGCGACGTGGAGGTGTTGATCAATCTGACCAACGACGGCTGGTTCGGCGAGGGCAGCCAGCAATGGCAGCACGCGCGCAACGCCGCCTTCCGCGCGATTGAGACGGGGTGTGTGCTCATCCGTTGCACGAACAACGGATTGACCTGCTGGGTGGATGCGCGCGGGCGGGTGCATTTGATGGGCGCGACAGGGAGCATCCACACCGCCGGTGTGCGCGTGGCGGACATTCCGTTGCCAGCGACTTCGCGCGGCAGCAGGACGTTCTATTCTCGCACCGGTGATTGGCTGGGTTGGTTGGCGGCACTGATCTGCGCGGGCGCATTGTTGCGGCGCTGGAAGTGGGCACCGTCAAAAAATGGCTCGGCACCCGCGCCCGCATCGGCGTAAATCAACGCGCATGTTCGACATCGCCAAAACGCAACTGGCCGACATTCAGCAGCGCCTGAGCAAGCTGCGGAGGTTTCTTTGACGTTGAGAAAAATCAGCGGCGCACGGGCGAGTTGGAAGAGTTGATGACCGCGACCACTTTCTGGGACAGTCGCGAGCGCGCGCAGGAGGTGTTGGACGAGGCGAGCATCATCAAGCGTCGGCTTGAACCGCTCTTCGCCGCAGAAAAGCGGCTGGCGGATCTGCAAGTGATGGTGGAGTTGGGCGAATCGGAGGCGGAGGATGCGCAGCCTGCCGTGGCGGCGGAGGTCAATGCGGACCTCGCAAAATTTCTGGGGCAGGTGATGCAGGCGGAGACGGCGGCGTTTCTGGGCGGCCGTTTCGATCGCAGCAATTGCATCCTCTCCATCAACGCGGGCGCGGGCGGCACTGAATCGTGCGACTGGGCCAACATGCTGCTGCGAATGTATCAGCGCTGGGCGGAGGAACGCGGTTGGGAGGCGGAGTTGACCGACACGTTGCCGGCGGAAGTGGCGGGCATCAAGAATGCCACGCTCCTCATCAGCGGCGAAAATGCGTACGGCTACTGCAAGGCCGAGCGCGGCGTGCATCGGTTGGTGCGCATCTCGCCCTTCGACGCGAACAAGCGGCGGCACACCAGTTTTGCCAGCGTGGATGTCATTGCGGAAATCAAGGACGACGGTGAGTTGGAGATCAACCCCATCGAGTTGCGTGTGGACACGTACCGCGCCGGCGGCAAAGGCGGGCAGAACGTCAATAAGGTGGAGACGGCCGTGCGCATCACGCACATTCCCTCGGGACTGGTCGCCGCGAGCCAAAGCCAGCGCAGCCAGCATCAGAATCGCGCCACTGCGATGAAGATGTTGCTGGCTCGTCTGCACGCCAAACGCGAGGACGAGAAGCGCGCGGAGATGGAACGTTTTTACAGTGAGAAGGGCAGCGTCTCGTGGGGCAACCAAATCCGCAGCTACGTCCTGCAGCCTTATCAGATGGTGAAAGATCTGCGCACAGGCATTCAAACCAGCAATGTGATGGGGGTGTTGGACGGTGACTTGGATCCTTTTGTGAACGCTTGGTTGCAGGCCGGTTGTCCCGCCAAGCGCATGGCCGCAACGGATGACGAGTGAGCAGCGAATGAGCATCCTGCACGACATCATCGCGCACAAACGCACGGAGCTGGAGCATCTGCCGCCCACTGACACGGCGGCGTTGCGCGCGGCGATGGCCCAGCGCGGTGGCGCGCGTGATTTCGCCAAGGCACTGCGCAAGCCGCGCAGCGGGGATGTCGCGTTGATCGCCGAGGTGAAGAAGGCGTCGCCTTCGGCGGGCGTCATCCGCGCGGACTTCGATCCCGTGCGCATCGCCCGCGAGTACGAAGCGGCGGGAGCCACGTGCCTGTCCGTGTTGACGGACGAGAAATATTTCCAAGGCTCACTGACGTTCCTGCGCGCCATCCGGCAGGCCGTCGCGCTGCCGCTCTTGCGCAAAGATTTCATCGTGGACGAACGGCAGCTTGCCGAGTCCATCGAGTGGGGCGCCGACGCGGTGCTGCTCATCGCGGCCGCGTTGGACGACGATCAATTGGCCAAGCTGTACGTGATGGCCACCCGCGCGGGGTTGGCAGTGCTGGTGGAGGTGCATGATGAAATTGAATTGGCGCGCGCACAGGGTGTGGGCGCCACGTTGATCGGCGTGAACAATCGCGATCTCAAGACATTCGCGGTGGACTTGGCGGTGAGCGAGCGATTGGCCGCGCAGATGAATCTGGGGCGCACGCTGCTGGTGGCCGAGAGCGGGATCCGCAGTCGCGCGGACGTGATGCGCCTGTGTGCAGCGGGGGCGCGAGCGGTCTTGGTGGGCGAATCGCTGATGCGCCAGCCCGACATCGCCGCGCACGCGAGAGAACTTTTGGGAGTGGCATGAGCCAGACATTGCGCGTGTTGATCGTGGAAGACTCCGAGCTGGACGCGCGGGTGTTGGTGGCCTTGATACAGGCCGGCGGTTACAAGGTGCATTCCACGCGCGTGGAGACGGCCGCGCAGTTGAGCCAGGCGCTGGCCGGCGGCGAATGGGATGTGATTCTCGCGGATTACAATCTGCCGCAGTTCAACGCGCCTGCCGCGCTGGAATTGCTGCGGCAGAGTCAGCTCGATATTCCCTTCATCGTGATCTCCGGTGGCATCGGCGAGGACTTGGCCGTGCGCATCATGAAATCCGGCGCGCATGATTATCTGATGAAAGGCAGTCTGGCGCGGTTGGTGCCTGCGGTGGAGCGCGAAGTGCGCGAGGCGCGCGAGCGTGCGTCGCATCGCGTGGCCGAGACGGCGCTGCACGCGGCGCAGGAACAGATGCGCATCGCGCGCGACATCCAGCAACGCCTCTTTCCCTCCGCGCCGCCGGCGTTGCCCGGGTTTGATCTGGCCGGAGTTTCACTGCCCGCCGATGAGACCGGCGGCGATTACTTTGATTTTATCGCGATGCCCGATGGCATGATCGGCTTGGTCGTGGGCGATGTGACGGGGCACGGCATCGGCCCTGCGTTGCTGATGGCCGAGACGCGCGCCTACTTGCGCATCTTGACGCAGCAACTGGGTGACGTGGGCGCGATTCTCACCCACGCTAATCGCGTGCTGGCGCAGGACGTGGGCGGCGAACGGTTTGTCACGCTGCTGCTCGCGCAGTTGGATCCCACCACGCGCGCCGTGCGTTACGCCAATGCCGGCCACGTGCCGGGTCTTTGCATGGATAAACACGGTGCGACGAAATATGAATTGAGGCGCACGAACATGCCGTTGGGACTGCGCGCGGACACGCAGTACCGGGCCAGCGAACCCATCGTGCTGGCGCCGGGCGATGTCCTCGCGTTGATGACCGATGGCGTGGAGGAGTCGCTCTCCGCGCAGCAGGAATTATTTGGGCGCGACCGGGTGAAACAGGTGTTGGCCGCGCAGCGTACCCAACCCGCGTGCGTGATGGTGGATTGTCTGCACCGCGCTGCGCGCGAGCACATCGGCGAATTTGATCAGCCCGACGACTACACCACCATCATTCTCAAAGTTTCCGAAATGAGTTGAATCAACCGCGCGGCGGTGTACGGTCACTTTTCTTATCGGGCCGTAGCGCAGACTGGTAGCGCGTCTGAATGGGGTTCAGAAGGTCGCGGGTTCAAATCCCGCCGGCCCGACCATCTTCACCCCCTTGCCATTCCTAGCGGCAAGCGTAGGTTTGCCCCGTGGTGGACGAGACGGTGACTTTACCGCGGCAATCCGAAACGACCTCAATGCCGCCCGCCCTTTCCGATGCCGACCGCGATCGGCTCGATGAGCTTCACGATTTGTTGCAACGCAAACAGCGCACCTTCGTGGGCTACCCGTGCACGGCGGGCTTTGATTACTCCGACCTGTTCCGGTTTCTTGCGCTGCCGATCAACAACGTGGGCGATCCCTTTGGTCACAGCACCATCCACCTGCACACGCGCGCCTTCGAACGCGAGGTGCTCGATTGGTTCGCCAGTCTGTACCACGCCCCGGCCGGCGAGTGGTGGGGTTACGTGACCAACGGCGGCACCGAAGGCAACATGTACGGCCTCTACTTGGCGCGCGAGCTGTACCCCAACGGCATGGTGTATTACAGTCAGGACACCCACTACAGCGTCAGCAAAAACCTGCGGATGCTGCGCATGCAGCACATCATGCTCAAGAGCCAGCCGCATGGGGAGATGGACTACGAGGATTTGCGCGAGACGCTGCGCCTCCACCGCGATGTGCCGCCGATCATCTTTGCCAACATCGGCACGACGATGCGCGAAGGCCATGATGACATCGCCCGGATCCAAGCCATCCTGCATGACTTGGCGATTCCCGCGTACTACATCCACGGCGACGCGGCGCTGTGCGGCATGACGCTGCCCTTCATCGCCGGCGCGCCTGTCTTTGATTTTCGCGCAGGCGCGCACAGCCTGTCGGTCAGCGGCCACAAATTCATCGGCTCGCCCATTCCCTGCGGCGTGGTGCTGGCGCTCAAACGCAACGTGGATCGCGTGGCGCGCAGCATCGAATATGTGGGGACGCTGGACACAACCGTCACCGGCTCGCGCAACGCGTTCACGCCGCTGGTCCTGTGGCACGCGCTGCGCACGCACGGGCGCGAAGGTTTTGCGCGCGCGGTGGCGGGTTGTCTGGAGCGCGCCGAGTATGCGGTCGAACGTTTCCGCCAACAAGGCGTGGCGGCGTGGCGCAATCCCAACGCGCTCACGGTCGTGATCCCGCGCCCATCGCAGGCCGTGTTGGAGAAATGGCAGATCGCCGTGCAGGATCACATCGGCCACGTCATCATCATGCCGCACATCACGCGTGATCAGATTGATGAGCTGGCTGAGGATTTGGGGGCGCACAGTTCATGAAACAGATTGTCATCGTCACCGAAAGCCGGCGCGGATTGACCGCCGATCTGGCCGCGTTGCTGGCGCGGCACGGTCTCAACATCGAGACACTCGATGCGGAGGAAGTGGCGGGCACGGATGTGGTGACGCTGACGGTGGATCAATACAACCGCGCACTGACGGTGCTGCGCGACGCGGGTTATCCGGCGGTGACGGAGGACGCGCTCGTGATTCGCGTGCGCGATGAGCCGGGCGCGCTGGCGAAAATCGCGCTGCAACTCAAGGAGGCCGACGTGCATCTGCGCAGTCTGCGCATCATCCGCCGCGGCAACGGCTGGGGCGTGGTGGCCATCAGCACCGAGCAGGTCGCGGCGGCCAAGGCTGCGCTCAAAGATTTGCTGATCACCGAATGAAGTTGCCGCGGAAAAGGTGGGCGCCCGCGGCTGGCGTGATTGACTTTTTGCCGACGCTTGTTTTGAGTAGGCCACTATGTTGAGGCGAATCATCACGCTGTTGGCGATGCCCGTTGCCGGCGCATTCGCGGCGGTGGATTTTGCGAAGGAGATCCAGCCGATCCTTGAATTGAACTGCGTCAAGTGCCACGGAGCCGAGCAGCAGAAGGGCGGGTTCCGCCTCGACACACGGCAGAGCGCGTTGAAGGCGGAGAGCGACTGGATCGGTTTGGTGCCCGGGCATCCGGACAAAAGTGCGATCTACAAATCACTCCTGCTGCCGCTGGATGATGAGAGTGTGATGCCGCCTAAAAAAGAGGCGCGGCTGACGAAGGCGCAGATTGAGTTGGTCGGCAAATGGATTTCCGAAGGCGCAAAATGGCCGGACACACTCACGATCAAAGCGGTGCGCCGTATTGATTTCGTCAAGGACGTGCAGCCGATTTTGGAGTTCAACTGCGTGGGGTGCCATCGCGAGGGTTATGACAAGGGCAGCCTGCGATTGGATGACCGCGCGCTGGCTTTCAAAGGCGGCGAGAGCGGCAAGCCCGGCGTGGTGGCGGGCAACGCGGCGGGCAGCACCGTGCATACTTCCATGGCCGTGCCGGCGGATAATGAATTGTTAATGCCGCCCAAGGCCAAGAACGGGCCGCTGCCCAAAGATCAGATTGAGACGCTGCGCGACTGGATCAATCAAGGGGCGCACTGGCCGGACGGATTGGCGCTCAAGGCGCGCAAGAAGGAAGAGGCCGCGCCCGATGAAGACAAGATCGTGGCGATCATCTATCAGGTCATCCAGCGGGATCACAAGCCCATCGCCGAGGACGCGATGAAGGCGTACGAACAGAAAATCCCGGGCACACTTCTGGCCTTTGAGATGTTGCCGATCAAGGGCGGAAAATTTTCGATGGGCAGTCCCGAGAATGAAAAAGGGCGCGCGGCCAGCGAAGGCCCGGTGCATGCGGTGCAGCTCTCGCCGTTCTGGATGGGGAAGCACGAGGTGACGTGGGACGAGTATCACAAGTTCATGTACTACGAGAAGAAGCAGGGGCTGACGGCGGCGAGCGATGAGTTTTTTCTGGACGCCGTCACCACGCCGACCAAGCCGTATGTGAACATGGATTTCGGGATGGGCACGGGGCGGCACCCGGCCATCTCCATGACGCATCACGCGGCCAACAAATATTGCCAGTGGCTCAGCGCGAAGACGGGCCAGTTCTATCGTCTGCCCACGGAGGCGGAATGGGAATACGCCTGCCGCGCCGGTACGACGACCGCCTATTCGTGGGGCGATGATCCGGCGAAGATGGATGATTACGCATGGCATCGGAACAACACGTTCGACAGCATCACCTTCGAGGATCGCTATCGCAAAGTGGGTGTCAAAAAACCAAATCCATGGGGGCTGCATGACATCCACGGCAACGTGGCGGAGTGGTGTCTGGACCAGTTCGCGCCGTATCAAGCCACGCGCGGGATGGTGATTGACCCGTGGGTGAAGGCCACCAAGCCTTATCCGCATGTGGCGCGCGGCGGTTCCTTTCATCGCTCCATCGCGCTGGATCATCTGCGCAGTGCCTCGCGGCTGGAATCCAAACCGGACTGGAAGATGCAGGATCCGCAGTTGCCCAAGAGCATCTGGTATCTCACCGACGCGCAATTCATCGGGCTGCGCGTGGTGCGGCCGCTCAAGCTGCCCACCGAGGCTGCGATGAAGGCGTATTGGAACAGCGGCACCGAGAAGGATAATCCCTAGCGTCAAAAATGTGGACAGCCGCCGTCCGCAGCCTAGACTCACCCACTACTCCGCGCACACGAATTGAAAATGAACACACACACACCAACTCAAAGTGATGTCACGCGCCGTGACTTTCTCAAGACCGCCTGCAAGACCGCAGCGGCAGGCGCGGCGATCAGCCAGTTGCCCGTCGAACGGCTAGTCCACGCCGCCCCCAGCGACACGGTGACGGTCGCGCTCATCGGCTGCGGCGGACGCGGCTCCGGCGCGGCCAGCCAAGCGTTGAGCACCGAAGGCCCGATCCGTTTGGTGGCCGTGGCGGATGCTTTTAAGGATCGTCTGGAGAGCAGCCTCAACGGACTCAAGCGGCAGTTCGACAAGAAGGTTGAAGTGGGCGAGGAACAGAAATTTGTCGGCATGAACGCCTACAAAGAAGCCATCAAGCTGGCCGATGTGGTCATCCTCACCACGCCGCCGGGCTTTCGTCCCTATCATTTCGCCGAGGCCGTCAAGCAGGGCAAACACGTGTTCATGGAAAAGCCCGTGGCTGCCGATGCCCACGGCGTGCGCATCGTGTTGGAGGCCGCGCAGGAGGCCAAGAGGAAGGGGCTGAAAGTGGGTGTGGGACTTCAGCGCCATCACCAAGCCGGTTACATCGAGACCATCAACCGCCTGCAGGACGGCGAGCTGGGCGACATCACCTCCATGCGCAGCTACTGGAACGGCGGCGGCGTGTGGGATCCGCGCCGCACGCGCGATCAAGTGAAGAGCGAGTTGGAATATCAGTTGCAGAACTGGTACTACTACGTGTGGTTGAGCGGCGATCACATCTGCGAGCAGCACATCCACAATCTCGACGTCATCAACTGGGTCAAAGGCTTCAAGTATCCCGTGGCTGCGCAAGGCATGGGCGGGCGGCAGGTGCGCGTTGACAAGAAGTACGGCGAGATTTTCGACCACCACTTCGTAGAGTTCGAGTACGCGGACGGCTCGCGCAACTACAGCCAGTGCCGCCACATCCCCGGCTGCTTCAGCAGCGTCTCCGAATATGTCACCGGCACCAAAGGCCACGCCAACGTCGGCGGCCACACGCTGGTGGATTTCAAGGGCAAGCTGCTCTGGCGTCACGACGGCAAGGCCAACAAGGATCCCTATCAAGTGGAGCACGACCGCCTGTTCGATGCCGTGCGAAACAACAAGCCACACAACGAAGCCGTGAACGGCGCGATGAGCACCATGACCTCCATCCTCGGTCGCTTGGCCACCTACACCGGCCGGCGCCTCACGTGGGATCAGGCGTTCAACAGCAAGATCGTGATGATGCCCGACGACATTGACTACGTGAACGGCACCTGGACCGGCACGCCGCCTTCCAAGCCCAACGCCAACGGCGAATATCCCATCGCGGTTCCCGGCAGCGAAGAGTGGATGAAGCGATTGGTCTAATGCCCGGAGAGTTTTCACCGGCCCGCGCCCGCAACGGCGCGGGCTTTTTTGTGTCGCTGCTGGCCGGACTACTCATCGGCTGCGCGAGCTTCCCCGACACAACCGATGAGGCGCAGTGGAAACGCTACCACTACACCGAGCCTGAGATGGGCACGGTGTTTGAGCTGACCTATTACGCGCCCGACGACGCCACCGCCGAACGCGCCGGCCGCGCGGCCTTCGATCGCGTCGAGGCCCTCAACGCAATCTTCTCCGACTACGAACCGGAGAGCGAACTGCGGCGGCTCTGCCAGCAACCCGCCGGCACGCATGTCAAACTCAGCACCGAACTCTTCAACGTCCTGCAGCACTCGCAGCGCGTCGCGGTGGAAAGTGGCGGCGCCTTCGACGTCACTGTCGGTCCCTGCATCCAACTGTGGCGTCAAGCCCGGCGACAGCGCGCCTTGCCCGCGCCCGCGCGTTTGGCCGAGGCGCGCGCCCTGATGGGCTTCGAGAAATTGGAACTCAACGCCACCGCGCGCACCGCTGTGTTAAAAACGCCGGGCATGCGGCTGGATCTCGGTGGCATTGCCAAAGGATACGCGGCCGATGCGGCACTGGCCGTGCTGCGCCAGCATGGAATCCGGCGCGCACTCGTTGCGGCCAGTGGCGATCTTGCCGTCGGCGATCCACCGCCGGGCAAAACCGGCTGGACCATCGGCATGATGTCCTTCACCAGCGACAAACCCGACCGCACTGCCGTGCTCCGCAACTGCGGCGTCTCCACCTCCGGCGACACCCAGCAATTTCTTGTAATCGACGGCGTGCGCTACTCGCACATCATTGATCCGCGCACCGGACAGGCGCTTACCCAACGCATCAGCGTCACCATCATCGCGCCCGACGCCACCACCAGCGATGTGCTCGCCACCGCCGTCTGCGTGCTCGGCGCGGAAAAGGGAATCCAAGTCCTGCGAAAGTTCAACGGCGTCCACACTCGCGCCGTCTCAATGCGCGAAGGCAAGCCAGTCGAAACGGTGTCAGAAAGTTTTCCGAAGAACTCGAAGTGACTCGACCGTTTCAGAGAAGACGCTCGCGCAACTGCGCGATGCTGGCGGTGCCGGTGGTGCCGAGTTGATGGATGACGATGGAGGCGGCGGCGTTGGCCAGCTCCAGTGATTCGTGCAGCGCCGCGCCGGAGGCCAGTGCGCAGGCGAGGTTCGCCATCACCGCATCGCCTGCGCCCACGATGTCAATCTCGCCGCGCACGGTCTGGGCGGGGACATGCGCGCTGGCGCCATCGGGTGTCGCGCCGACGATGCCGCGTTCAGCGAGCGAGACAAAAACAGGCCGGCCATTTCGCTGCGCGAACTGCGCGGCGGTTTGCCGGACTTCATCCGGCTGCGCGACGACATTCGTTTGCGCAAGCTGGGCCAACTCGGCGGCGTTCATCTTGAAGATCACCGGCGGCCAACCGCGCAATCCTTGCCGGCTATCAGCGAGAATCGGAAGCTGCGGCTGCGCTGTGGCGATCGCGCGCACGACTTCCACCAATCCCTTCGTCAGCACGCCGGTGTCCGGCAGGTCCACTTGGTCGAGCAGGATGAGGGCGTCCACGTGCGTGGCAAGTCCGCGGAGGGCGTCGGCGATTTGTGTTTCCACATCGGCGGGCGTGGGCGTCCAGTTTTTGGAATCGAGCCGATTTAATTCCTGCGGCGACTGGCCGGGCGCGAGCACGAGCGGTTTGCAGTAGGTGAACGTGCGGCGTTGCGGAGTTTGCAGAAAATGATCCAGATGCACGCCGGGCAGCGCGGACAGGGCGCGGCGCAGTTCGTAGCCTTCGCCGTCATCACCGCAAAATCCCACGGGCCAAAGTTCGCGGACGCCCAACGCCGCGAGATTGCACAGGATGGTGCCGGCACCGCCGGGCTGGGCGCGAACGCGGACGATGTTGTGGACGGGCAATCCGGTCTCGATTGAAACTTCGGCGCGCGCCGGATCGATTTCCAGATAACGATCCAGACAGAAATCGCCGACGACGGCGACGCTCAGTCCAGCGTAGCGCGCTGTGACGGACTCAAACCGTTCGCGGTTCATTTTGCCTCCAGCTCGCGCAGCAGATGGTGGAGGAACGCCACGTTGTCGCACTGGGCGTAGTGCATCGCGCCGCCCATGCGCGAGTAGCTTTTGCAGAAGCGCAGGTAGTACGCGGCGTTGTCGCGGGGCGGTTCGCCTTGCGACCAATCCCAGCCGCCGCCGTCCTGCAAATCCACGACGTGAAAAGTGTGGCCGCGCACGATGGGCCGGCCCGATTGCAGGCGCAGGTTGTTGACGCAACTGATGCTCTTCTCAAACACCTGCGGGCCCATGATGGCCGAGCCGACCGACAGCACCACGCCGCCATCGAGGTGTTCAACAGCGCCGCCGAACAGGCGAAAGTCCGTTGTGGCGGCGCGACCCAGCACCGCGCCGTTAAACATCGGATGATTGGAGATGATGTCGTAGCCGATGCCGGGATGCACGGTGTACGGCACGCGGTGCGCGAACGCTCGCGCGAGCACGCAACTGGCCTTCCACGGATGCTGCACTTCGATGCGGCCAGCGGCCAGCCGGTGCTGTCGCATCGCCTGCAACAATTCCGCGCGCGCGGGACTGAGCGGGTGCGACGGCTCGGCGCGCAGTTGTTGTTCGAGCACTTCGGGCGCGGGCAACGTCACGCCATCTTCGGTGACAAAACGGCCGAGGCTTTGCCCGAACCCTTCTTCACTCAGCGCGCCGACGAGCAGCGCGAGATGGATGTTGCGGCCCGTCTCGTCCCACGTGCCGAACGTTCCGGTGGCAACGTTGTCGCGCACGCTTTCGGTGGAGCGGCCGTGATGCGCCCATTCCCAATCGTGAATAATGCCCGCGCCGTTGGTCGCCAGATGCGTGAGCCAGCCGCCGGACATGAGCCGGTCGAGGATGAGTTGTGCGCCGTTCTTGATGAGGTGCGCGCCGTAGATGAGCATCACGCTGGCACCGCGCGCGCGAGCGGCGAGGATGTCCGCAGCCGCGCGACTGATGCGGACGCGGTTGGTATCCGAGCACGCGGGCAACGGGCCATCGGGTGCGATGATCGTTTCTTCAATCGCCGCCAGACTGGCGCGCTGGGCGAGCGGATAGACGCGAAGTTTGGAGAGATCCAGCGGCGTCGGGTTCATGCGCCAAGCAAAGTTTGCAGCAGCGCGGCGGGGTCGCGATAATCCGCGATGACCCAATCTGCGCCCGCCGCAAGGAGCGACCGTTCCTTGCGGACATCGGGTTTGCCGGAGCCGTTGTGATGTTCATCACTGGCGACGGCGACGGCCAGTCCATCCAGCGCTTTGGTCTCGCAGATTTCCACAGCGCCGTCGCCGAAGGAAAGTAGTTGTGCGCCGCGCAAACCGCGTGTGGCGAGGAAGCTCTCGAAGGCGGCGCGTTTGGTGAAGCGACCGTCGGCGGTGCTCCCGTAGATTTCTTTGCCGAAAAACTTGCTCAAGTCGAGCAGCGCCGCTTCTTCCTCCACGCGATGCTGAAGCGTGCCGCTGAGGACGGCCAATTCGACACCGCGTGATTGCAGCAACTGCAGCAGCGCAACCGCGCCGTGCACGATGAACGATTCCGGCGTGGCCGCGCCGGATTGGATCAACGCCTTGCGTTCGGTAATGGCGACTTCGAGGTGCTCGTTGTAGCTGGCGAGAAGGCACGCGGAGTCCAGCGGCTTTTGCGGCGAGCCAAATCGTCGGGCAAACAACTGCATGTAATCAATCGTGGGCACGCCGTTGTGCGCGTAGATTTCGTCGAAGAGCCGTTCGCCGTGCGCCGCCGCCGGTTCATCTTCGCTGCGCGGAAAGTGCGCGAGCAACACGCCGTGCATCAATTCCGGCCAGCCGTGACGCAGCCAAGAAAGCGTGCCGTCAAAATCAAACACGGCGAGGGCGATCTCGGGGCGTGCGGAAACGCGGTTGGGTTTTGTGCGGGCGGACTGTGTGGCGGTTGATGTCACCGAGCGCAGAGGTAAATGTATTTCGATGGAATTTGCAATCGCGCCTGCTTGAGTCGTTGACGCTGCGCGCGGTGTGTGGAACCGTTTCGCGCATGGCTTGGTGCAAACAAACGCGGCGTGATTTTGTGGGGCAGCTTGCCCTCGGCGGAATGGCAATGTCAGTCGGAGCGGCTCCTCTGCGAGCGGCCAAGCCCGACGCGAAAACACAGATCAAGCTGGGTTTGGACAATTTCGCCGTGCGCGCGATGGGCTGGAAAGCGGCGCAGCTCATTGATTACGCCGCGCAGCTCAAGACCGATTCGCTGTTCATCTCCGACCTCGACGCGTTCGAGAAACTCGACGATGCCCACTTGAAGGAAGTGCGCGCGCAGGCCGCCGACAAAGGGCTGCAGCTTCACGTCGGCACATGGAGCGTTTGTCCGACGAGCAAGCGGTTCAATCCCAAATGGGGCACGGCCGAGGAGCTTCTCGCGCTTGGCATCCGCGCGGCAAAGGCGCTGGGGTCGCCGGTCATCCGCGTGGTTCTCGGCTCGGTCGACGATCGGCTCACCGAAGGCGGCATTGATGCGCGCATCGCTGACACGGTGAAAGTGCTCAAGTCGCAGCGCAGCCGCGCCCGCGATGCCGGAGTGAAAATCGCGGTGGAGAATCACGCAGGCGATCTGCATTCGCTCGAGTTGGTGCGGCTCATCGAAGAGGCGGGCAAAGATTTTGTCGGCGCGAATGTGGATTCGGGCAATGCGGTGTGGACGCTCGAATCGCCGCTGGTGAATCTGGAAAATCTTGGCCGCTACGTGCTGACCACCAGCCTGCGCGATTCGGCCGCGTGGGAAAGCGAGAACGGCGTGACCGTGCAGTGGACGGCGATGGGCGAGGGCCAAGTGGATTGGAAGAAATATTTCGAGCGGTTCGCCCAACTGTGCCCCGGCATTCCCGTCCACATCGAAACCATCAGCGGTTTCAATCGCGAGTTGACGCTCAAGAAGGATGATTTCTGGAAGGCGTGGCCGGCCGGAAAGCCCAAAGGTTACGAACAGTTTCAGGCCTTCGCCAAGTTGGGCAAGGCGCGTGAAGCGTGGAAGGCGCCAGCGGGCAAAGATTCCAAACTCGCCAATCAGGAATATCAAAAGGGCGACATCGAGCGCAGCATCAAGTACTGCAAATCACTCGGGCTTGGCCCGCGTTAGCGCAGCGCGGTTCGATCATGGCAGCCAAACTTCAGCTCGGCTTCGACAACTACGCCCTCCGCTCTTCGGGCTGGAAGGCGGCGCAGTTGATCGACTACGCGGCCTCGCTGAAACTGGATGTGCTGCTGCTGTCCGACCCTGATGTCTTTGAGAGTCACGATGCCCAGCACCTTTCGGACTTGCGACGCCGGGCGGATGATTCGGGAATCGCGCTGCAAGCGGGGATGCTGAGCATCTGTCCCAGCTCCAAAATGTTTGATGCGCGGCGCGGCACGGCGGAGGAACAACTCCGGCAGACGATTCGCACCGCGCACGGCATCGGCTCGCCCATCGCGCGTTGCGTGCTGGGAATCATTCACGACCGGTCCAGCGCGGGCGGGATTGAGGCGCGCATCGAGGAGACCGTCGCCGTGTTGCGCGGCGTCCGCTCCTTCGCGCTCGATCACGGGGTGAAGATCGCCGTGGAGAATCACGCCGGCGACATGCAGGCGCGCGAACTCATCTCGCTCATCGAGTCAGCAGGGCGCGACTTTGTCGGCGCGCTCGTGGACGCAGGGAATGCGACGTGGGCGCTGGAGGATCCGCTGAAAAATCTGGAGCTGCTCGCGCCGTACGCGCTGAGCACGGGCATCCGCGACTCGGCGCTGTGGGAGACGGACAGCGGCGCGATGCTGGAATGGACGGCGATCGGCGCAGGCAACGTGGATTGGCCCGCCTACTTCAAAGCGTTCGCTGCGCTGTGCGAGCACGTGCCGGTCGTAGTGGAAACAATCCCCGCGCGGCGATTTGATTTGCCGTATCTGC
>SIAW01000026.1 GCA_009695465.1 Pedosphaera sp. | reverse complement strand
GCCCCGCCGCCCGCACAGCGTCCCATGAATTCCTTTGGCGCTGCGCCACCCGTGCCAGCCGGACCGCCGACGGTGAAGGGCACGCCACCACCCGGCACAGCCAAACCGTTGCCGCCTCTGCCCAGTGCGACCAAGCCGCCGACTCCTGCTGGTGGTCCGCCACCATCGCGTCCCGCTGGAAGCGCGCCTCCCCCTGCTGCTCCCCCTGCTGCTCCCCCTGCTGCTCCCCCTGCCGCTCCCGCTGGTGGATCGCCGCCGCCGACAAAATCGGTACCGCCAGCACCAAGTGCTCCTCCACCTTCTCCAGCAGGTGGACCACCCCCACCTTCGCGCCCCGCCGGAGGCGCACCGCCTCCGCCTACAAAAGCCCCGGCGCCGAGCGCGCCACCCCCGCCAACAAAATCTGCTCCGCCACCGAGTGCCGGAGGCGCACCGCCTCCCTCTCCTGCAGGCGGACCACCGCCGCCATCTCGCCCCGCCGGAGGCGCACCGCCTCCTTCAAAAGCGCCGCCGCCATCGCCGAGCGCCAGAGGCGGCCCCCCTCCGCCGCCTTCAGCTCGTCCAGCCGGAGGCGCGCCGCCACCGCCGCCTCCACCCTCGCGTTAGTACGGGGAAGTTTGGGTTGCTTTTGGCCGGCCGATCCGTTTAATCTCCCGCGCAGGAGGAGGGTTTAACCGTGGTTGAATCGACGCCCGCTTATTTTCTATTTCATCAAGATCAAGTGCAGGGACCGCTGTCGCTCGATCAAGTGCAACGTCTGCTGGCCAAAGGCGCCATCGGGCCGGACACACTTTGCGCGATCGAAAACGCCGAGCAATGGCTGCCGGTAGAGCACGTCCTCGCGACCACTCAAGCGCCCGCTGCAACCGCAGCGCAGTTGGAGGACGCAGAGGCGCAGCCCATCGCGTACGTCGCGGCGGCCTCCGTCTTCTTTGGCGTGGCGGGTGTTTTATGTTTGGGCGTGGTGGCGCTGCACCGGCACTGGGGCTTCTCGCTGCTGGCCGCTGCCACAATTCTGGCGATAGGCTTCGGGGCACTGACATTGATGCGCGGCCGCGCGCGTTCACGTTGCCGGTACGACAACGGCCTGGCCGTGGGCGGCATCGCCGCTGGCGGACTCGCGTTGTTGACGGGTTCGTTTTTGGTTTTCGCCGTCAATGCGCAGGAGCCTGACGCTTCATCCACGGAGGGCGCACCCACGCCGGCGGCTGTTCAGAAAAACGGCGCCACCCAGCCGCAGCAACCTGCGGCGCAGCCCGCAGCGCAAGCGCCAGAAATTCAAGAGCCGCCTGCCGCTGGCGTGGTGGACATCACCGCGCCTGCTTTCCCTGCACCCAGCCTGCCTGCGCGCGCAATCGCCACGCCCTAATTCTGCCCCCGCTGCCGCGCGCCGGCTTTGACACCACCGCGGCGGTGTGTTATCCGCTTGCTGGCCTTTCGTGGCAGGACAATTTATGAGATCCGCAAATCCAGCACTCAACGCACAAGTCTTCACCAAGTCCCGCGGCACGGCGGACGGCGCGATGACGCTCAATGGCACTGTCAACAAAGCGGCGGTGCTGCTTTTCTTGGTCGTCATCTCGGCGGCGTTGACTTGGGACAAAGTACGGACGGGCAATCCCAATCTGATGCCGTGGCTGTTGGGCGGCATGATCGGCGGATTGGTCATGTCCATCGCCACGATCTGGAAACCGCATTGGGCACCGCACCGTTGTACGCGGCGTGTCAGGGGCTTTTCCTCGGCGTCGTCTCTGCGTTCTTCGAGAAAAAGTATCCGGGCATTGTCGTGCAAGCCGTCGGGTTGACCTTCGGCACCTTGTTCGCGTTGTTGGCGGCGTATCGAAGCGGCTTGATCAAGGCCACGGAGAATTTCAAGCTGGGCGTGTTCGCCGCGACGGGCGCCATCGGCATCATCTATCTGGTCTCGATGGTGTTAAATTCGTTCGGCACCGAGATGCCCTACATCCATAAGAGCGGCCTCATCGGGATTGGCTTCAGCGCCTTCGTCGTCGTCATCGCGGCGCTCAACTTGGTTTTGGATTTCGACTTCATCCAGCAAGGCTGCGACACCGGCGCGCCCAAATACATGGAGTGGTACGCCGCATTCGGCCTGATGGTCACGCTCATCTGGCTGTACCTCGAGTTCCTGCGCCTGCTGTCCAAGCTGCGCAGCCGCTGATCATTCTTCGCCGAAATCCTTCGCCGGATAATTTCATTGGCTAATTTGACAGCCTGTTTGTTTCAGTTTAGCTTATGTCAGTTAGATGGTGGATCAGCCATGATGGACATGAGAATGGTGAAACCCAGTGAAGACGCCGACGGTGGTATGCTGACGTACCTGGACAGTTAATAGCCCGCCCGGCAACTTGCCCGGACACGCAGCATCCGCCGTCGGCAACGGCGGATATGACGAAACCGGAAGCCAGAATGCGGCCCTGGCCGGCCGTAGTTGCAAGCGAGATGCCCAATCCCGCAGGGGCTTTCTCGCACAACTCCCGCGCAGCCCGAGCCTCTCGCGAATCCGCGTTGCCTCCCGTTATTCCCGCGCATCACCGGCCGCGATTGGGCATCGCGTTTTCCGGCGGCGCCGCACGCGGACTAGCGCACATCGGGGTCATCCAAGTTTTGGAAGAGCACGGCTTCACCTGCGATGTCGTGTCCGGCAGCAGCATGGGCGCGTACATCGGCGCGCTGTGGTGCGCCGGGCTGGACGGTTACGCGCTGGAACGCGAAGCACATGCCGTCAGCCATTGGCGCGTGCTGGCGCAGTTCATGGATCCGGTGTTTCCCCCGCGCCGCGGCTTTGTGCGCGGCGACCAAATCCGGCGGCGTCTGTGCGACACCATCCACGCGGCCACCTTTGAGGAACTGCGCACGCCACTGCTCGTCACCGCCACGAATCTCGACACCCTTTCGGGCGCGCTCTTCACCACAGGCGACGTGGCCCAAGCCGTGTTGGCCAGTTGCGCCATCCCCGGCATCTGCGAGCCGGTTGAAATTGATGGCTCCCGTTACACCGACGGTGCTGTGACAGAACCCGTGCCGGTCGCACCGTTGCTGGATCGCGGCGTGGACGCCGTCATCGCCGTGGACGTGATGCCGCCGCCTTCGTTTCAACGGTACCTCCACGAACACGAACGCGCCGAGGCCGCCGCTGCACGCGACAGTTTGGTGGAGCGGCTCCAGCAACGGCTCAACTATTTTGCCCGCGGCAACATCCTGGACACCCTGTACCGCAGTTTGGGCGCAGCGCAGATGATCCTCGCCGAGACCGCCTGCGCGCAGGCCGATGTCGTGATCCGTCCGCTCTGCTGCGATGCCTCGTGGTACGAATTTCATCGTCCGGAAAAATACATCGCGTTGGGCCGCGCCGCCGCCGTGACGCAACTGCCACGACTGCGCGCGTTGCTCGCCGCAAAGGAGGTCGCATGAAACTGCCCTGGCACACATCCCCCGTCCGGCAAATGCAACGCGAACAAATGGCGCGCCTGCGCCAATACCTGCGCCGCACCGTCCTTCCATTCTCCGCGCATTACCGGCGAGTGTTCGCGGAGCTGCAACTGGATCCAGACGATCTGCAGACGGTGGACGACCTGCGTTTTCTGCCCTTCACCTCCAAGGACGATCTCGTGGCGACTCCCGCCGAACCCAACAAAGCGCGCGCGTTCATTCTCGCACCCGACCGCGCAGTGCTCGCTCGTCGCCCGGGCATCCTGTTGCACACGCTCTTGCACGGCCGGCGCGCAACGCAGCGCAAAGTAGAGCGCGAGTTCCGGCCCATCTTCCTCACCAGCACCACGGGGCGCGCGGCCGATCCCATCCCGTTCTTATACACCGCGTATGATCTTGAGCGCCTCTCCCTCACCGGCGAGCGCCTCTTCGGCGTGTGCGGTGCTGCGCCGGAGATGAAAGTGCTCAACATGTTTCCGTACGCGCCGCACTTGGGTTTCTGGCAGGCCGTTTACGGCGGCATCGCGGCAGGCGTGTTCACGCTGTCCAGTGGCGGCGGCAAAGTGATGGGCACCGAAGGCCAGTTGCGGTTCCTGCGCAAACTGCAGCCGCAGGTGCTGATCGGCATGCCGACCTTTGTCTATCACGTCCTGCACGAGGCAGCCGCGCAGGGACTGCGCCTGTCCGCGCTGCGCCGCATCGTGTTGGGCGGCGAGAAAGTCCCCGATGGACTGCGCCGCAAACTGGGCATGCTCGCCGAGGCGTTGGGCGCACCCAACATTGAAGTGCTCGCGACTTATGGTTTCACCGAGGCCAAGATGGCGTGGGCCGAATGCCCGCATCCATTGGGCGAACCGTCGCCGGGCTACCATCTCTATCCCGACCTCGGCCTCGTGGAGATCGTGGATCCCGACACCGGCGAACCTGTCCCGCCCGAAACGCCCGGCGAGATCGTCTTCACCCCGTTGGACGCGCGCGGCACGGTGGTGCTGCGCTACCGCACCGGCGACATCACCGACGGCGGCCTGCATTTTACACCTTGCCCACGCTGCGGCCGCGCCACGTCGCGTCTGGTCGGCCGCATCTCCCGCCGCAGTGGTGTGCAGGCGATGCAGTTGGACAAACTCAAGGGCACGCTGGTGGATTTCAATCAGCTCGAGCACATCCTCGATGACCTGCCCGGCGTGGGCGCGTGGCAGATCGAGTTGCGCAAACACAACGACGACCCGCTGGAGCTGGACGAGATCATCCTGCACATCGCCGCGACCGGCGAGGCCAGCGAGGAGCAGTTGGTGCATCGCATCGACAGCCAGTTCGCGCGCGTCGAGGTGCATCCCAACCGAATACTTTTCCATGAGGCCGGCGAGTTGCGCCGGATACAGGGGGTCGGTGTCGAGCTGAAGGAACAGCGGCTGGTGGATCACCGTCCGTCAACCGCAATGGCCACGCCCAGTCCTTCCACCAAGGAGGCGTTAAAATGAAACACGGGCATCTGGTCATCGTGGATGGGATCCGCACGCCGTTCTGCAGGCTGGGCACCGACCTGCGGGATGCCGACGCCGTCGAGCTGGGCCGCGTCGCCGTCAGCGCGCTGCTCACCCGCACCGGCGTGGATCCCGCCAGCATTGACGAAGTGCTCTTCGGCTGCGTTGGCCAACCCGCCGAAGCCGCCAATCTTGCGCGCATCATTGCGCTGCGCGCAGGCATCCCCGATTCCGTCCCGGCCATCACCGTCCAACGCAACTGCGCCTCCGGTTTGGAAGCGCTCACACTGGCCGCCGATAAGCTGGCCGCTGGTCAAGGCGAGTCGTTCATCGTCGGGGGTGTGGAAAGCATGTCGCGACTGCCGTTGCAATTTCGCCCGGCGGCAGCGGACAAATTCGCCCGTCTGCACCGTGCCAAATCACTGCTCCAAAAACTGCGTGCGGCACTGTCGTTTCGCCCGGCGGATTTTCGGCCGCTGCCCGCCCTGCAACTGGGTCTGCGCGATCCGGTGTCCGGACTGAACATGGGCCAGACCGCCGAACTCTTGGCGCGCGAATTCCACATCAGCCGCGACGAGCAAGACGATTGGGCGCTACAATCCCACCAACGCGCCGTCGCCGCGCAGGCGCGGTTGCAGGAAGAGATCGCCCCCGTCTATCTGCGTAACGGCAAGATCACCGTCATCGAACGCGACAACGGCCCGCGCGCCGCGCAATCCGCCAAAGCACTGGCGGCGCTGCCGACGGTGTTTGACACTCAACATGGCAGCGTCACCGCCGGCAACTCATCGCAGTTGACTGATGGGGCCGTCGCACTGCTCGTGATGAGCGAGCGCCGCGCCGAGGCATTGGGCCGCCCGCCGCTGGGTCGCCTGCTGGGCTACGCACATGTCGGCTGCGATCCCAAGCGGATGGGCTTGGGTCCAGTCCACGCAATGTTGCGCGCCGCCGAGATCACTGGGCTAACAGCGGCCCGCGCAGACATCATCGAGATCAACGAAGCATTCGCTGCGCAGGTGTTGGCTGTGCTGCGCCGCGCCGCCCAGTCCGATTGCGCGCGTGTACTGGGCGCGCTGCGTTCTGACAACATCAACGTGAGTGGCGGCGCCATCGCGCTGGGCCATCCGCTGGGGGCTACAGGCGCGCGACTGGTGCTCACCGCGCTCAGAGAATTACATCACCGCAACGGTCGCCGCGCCTTGGTGTCGCTCTGTGTCGGTGGTGGACAAGGCAGCGCCGCTTGGCTGGAGATCTTGCCATGATTGCACATCTCACACAATTCAGCCGCGCTGAATCCGCAGCCGCCCGCCTCCCCGTGCTGGCCAGCGGCACGCTCGAAGTGAATGTCCGCCGGGAATGGCTGGCCGATGGCGTTGTGGTGTTGACCTTCGATCGCCCGCGTTCTCCCGCCAACATTTTTGACCGCGCCACGCTGTGCGAACTCAAACTCCATCTGGAGTGGTTGATGCAGCAACCCTGTTTGCGCGGCGTGGTGCTGGCCACGGCCAAGCCCGGCATTTTCATCGCCGGTGCTGACCTGCATCTCCTGTCACGCGCGAGCGCGGATGAGCTTCACGGATTCGTGGAGCTGGGCCAGTCGGTGTTTAACCTGCTCGCAGATTTTCCCGCGCCGACCGTCGCCGCCCTCCACGGCGCAGCGTTGGGTGGCGGACTGGAAGTAGCGCTGGCCTGCGATTACCGAGTGGCCAGCGATGCCGCGACCACGCGACTGGCCTTGCCCGAGACTAAACTGGGCATCGTGCCCGCGTGGGGCGGCTGCACACGGCTGCCCAAACTCATCGGCTTGCCCAAGGCGCTGGAGATGATTTTGAAAGGCGATCCTGTCTTTCCAAAACAGGCGCTGCGACTGGGCTTGGTGGATGCCATCGCACCGCGCGAGCATCTGCTGGCCGAGGCTCGCCGTTGCATTGCCGCCGGCAAACCGCTGCCGCGCGAGCCGGTGCATCTGAACCATCGCCTCGTCGCTGCAGGCTTGGCGTGGTGGACGCAAAGGCGCTTGCGAAAATCTGCGCGCGGCCTTTACCCTGCCCTGCCCGCCGCCGTGCAATTGGTCACGCGCAATCTCCGCCTCGCGCGCGACCGGGCATTGGCCGCCGAGCATCAAACGGTGTTGTCTCTGACCAAAACCGACGCCAGCCGCAATCTGCTTCGGCTGGCCCTGCTGCGGGATCGCGCCAAAAAAGGCGCGCCGGCCCCGCCCATTCGCCGCGCAATCGTGGTTGGCGCGGGCGTGATGGGCGCAGGCATCGCGCATTGGCTGGCGGCCCATCGCGTGTCGGTGGTGCTGCGCGATGTGGCCAGCGCCCGCGTCGCCGCAGGATTGGACAAGGCCCGCGGTCTCTTTGAGAAGAGCGCGCGCCGCGGCGACTGCACCGCACTGGAAGCGCGCGATGGCATGGATCGCCTGTCGCCCGCCACCACGGACACGCCGTTGGACAACGTGGATCTGGTGATCGAGGCCGTGGTGGAACAACTGCCCGCCAAACAAGAACTGCTGCGCCGCCTCTCCGCCGCCTCGGGGCCGGGCACGGTGTTTGCCACCAACACGTCCGCGCTCTCCATCACGGCGCTGGCCGAGGCCACCCACTGCCCGGAACGCGTGGTGGGCCTGCATTTTTTTAATCCCGTCCACCGGATGCCGCTGGTGGAAGTGGTGCGCGGCCGGGCGACGAGTGATGCCACCGTTGCTCGTGCCGCGCAGTTTGCCCGGGACCTCGGCAAGATCCCGGTGTTGGCGCGCGATCATCCCGGCTTTCTGGTCAACCGCATCCTCATGCCTTACCTGCTCGAGGCCGCGTGGCTGTGGGACGCGGGCGCCGATCCGAAGGTCGTTGACGAGGCGATGTTGGACTTTGGCATGCCGATGGGCCCGCTGCGGTTGATTGATGAAGTGGGCGTGGACGTGTCGTTGCATGTGTTAAACACGTTGGCCGGGGCGTTCGGCGAACGACTGGCCGCGCCACCAGCACTGCAGCGGCTGGCTGCTGCGGGAGATCTGGGTCACAAGAGCGGGCGCGGTGTTTATGTGTACCGCGATGATGTTGCCGTGCCGAATCCCATCGTGGATGCGCGCAAGCGCGACGAGGCGGCGCGGCCCATGTCCAGCGCACAGATGCAAACGCGCATGGCGCTGTTGATGATCAATGAAGCGGCGCGCTGCGTGGAAGAAGGCGTGGCGCGCGACGCCGATGACGTGGACTTGGCCATGGTGCTGGGCACGGGCTTCGCGCCGTTTCGCGGCGGGCCGCTGCGGTTGCTCGATGCGTGGGGCGCGCGGCACGTCGTAAACGAATTGATTGGGTTGACTCAAACCCATCCGCGCTTTGCCCCGTGCGCCTTGCTGCAACAACTCTCCGCCTCGGGCGCGACGATTCACAACGAAAGGGAGACTCCCGATGAACACGACCATTGACACCTCCGGCATGAACGCCGGCAAACGCGCCGCGCTGGAACTGGCGGAGGCCGCGCGCGATCCTTCACGGGCCAGTTTTGCCGGCGGACTTTTCATGGGCCGACTGGCCACCGTGCAGTTGCTGCCCTTCCCGTTGCAGCCCACCGAGGACGCCACGCGAGGCGAGCCGTTCTTGAGTTGGCTGGAAATGTTCCTGCGCGAAGAAGTGGACGCCGATGAGATTGATCGCACCGGCGAGATTCCCCAGATGCAGATTGCCGAACTCGCGCGCATGGGCGCCTTCGGCATCAAGATTCCGCCGCGCTTCGGTGGCCTCGGTCTTTCACAGACCAATTACTGCCGCGCCGCGATGCTGCTGGGCAGTCATTGCGGCAACCTCACCGCGCTGCTCTCCGCGCATCAATCCATCGGCGCGCCGCAACCGCTACTGCATTTTGGAACCGAGGCGCAGCAGGCGAAATATTTGCCGCGCGTCGCGCGGGGCGAGATTTCTGCCTTCGCATTGACGGAGACGGGCGCCGGCAGCGATCCCGCGCGCATGACCACGCGCGCCACGCCCACGGCCGATGGCCGCGCCTTTCTGCTCAACGGCGAAAAACTCTGGTGCACCAACGGCACGCGAGCGGGCATCATCGTCGTTGTCGCGCGCACGCCGGAGAAAGAGGGCCGCCCGCAGACCACGGCGTTCATCGTGGAGACCCGCTGGCCCGGCGTGGAGATCGCCCATCGCTGCCACTTCATGGGGCTGCGCGCGCTCTACAACGGCGTCATCCGTTTTCACAACGTGCGCGTGCCGCGCGAGAACATCCTGCTGGGCGAAGGCCGCGGCCTCAAGGTGGCGCTCACCACATTAAACACCGGGCGCCTCACGCTGCCCGCCGCCTGCGTGGGACTTTCCAAGCGCTGCCTGCGCCTCGCCCGCCAGTGGGCCACCGAACGCGAACAGTGGGGCGCGCCCATCGGCCACCACGCCGCCATCGCCGACAAACTCGCGCGCATGGCCGCCGACATCTTTGCGATGGAATCCATGGCGCTGTACACCGCCAGCTTGGTGGATCACGATCCGCACGCCGACATTCGCATCGAAGCCGCCATGGCCAAGTTGTGGGCCACGGAAACCGCGTGGCGCATCGTCAATGACACGATGCAGATCCGTGGCGGGCGCGGCTACGAGACGGCCGAGTCACTGGCGGCGCGCGGCGAACGCCCCGAGCCGGTCGAGCGTTTTCTACGCGACAGCCGCATCAACACGATCTTCGAAGGCTCCAGTGAAATCCTACGCCTCTTCATCGCGCGCGAGGCGCTTGACCCGCATCTGGCCGTTGGCGGAAAAGTTCTGGACTCCCGCTTGCCGTGGGCCGAGCGCGCGGCCGCCACGGTTCGCGCAGGTTGGTTTTACACCGGCTGGTATCCCCGGCAATTCTTGCCGGTGTTGGATGCCAGCGATGACGCCGCCCATCCCGTGATCAAACATCATCTGCGCGCGGCCGCGCGCCAAAGCCATCGGCTGGCCCGCGCGCTGTTCCACGGGATGCTGCGCCACGGCCCCGCGTTGGAACGTCGCCAGTTGTTGCTGGGCCGCTGGGTGGATGCCGGCACGGAACTCTTCGCGTTGTCCACGGCCATCGCGCGTGCTGAAACTCTCTTCGAACGCGATGGCGACGCCTCGGTCATCCGCGTGGCAGATCTGTTCGCGCGCGGCGCGCAACTGCGCATCGAAGATCACCTGCGCGCGGCGCATCACAACGCCGACCGCGCCGGCGGCAGCATCGCGCGCGACTTGCTCGACGGACAACTGGGCTGGCTGGAGGAAGGCGTTGTCCGCGAGGCCGCACCCCGTCCCGCGCATGTGGCCTGGCCGTTGGCCGCTTGATTTTCGCACCTCGGCTGATACGATTCACCCGCTGCCCTCTTCTGGCCCGTTGGCATTCTGCGGGGTGGCGCGAACCTCTGCGTATCTCATCATGAAAATTCTGCGCCCGCTGCTCGGTCTGGCATTTTTCTTCTTCGCCATCCTGCCCGCGTTGGCGCGTGACGAATGGTTTCGCGCGCTGGATCTGGAAGCGGCCGCGCACCAATCCAACCTGCTGCTCGTCGCCGAGGTCATCGAGATCGGCCAAAGCGTGACGGTCAGCGGCGGCAAAAATGGAAACCACGACGCGCCAGTACAAGTTCAAGCCCGTGCGCGTGCTCAAGGGCGTGTTCGCGCGGACGGAGCTGGTGATGACCAGCGCCGATCTGGGTCTCTCCGAGAGTGACAGCTCCGCCATCGAGCGCGGCCGTTTGCACCTGTTGTTTTTGGGCCGCTCACGTTCGGGTTACGCGAGCTGTTATCATGGCGGCTCACTGGATCGCTCGTTGCCGTCGCTGGCCAACGCGCAGGATCCGCTCGTGGCCACCGTGCTGACGCTGCTGGAAGTTGCCAATCACCACGACCGCGTCGCGCGCGTGAGTCTGCTGGCGGATCACTTGGGGAAAATCCGCGGCCCGGCCGCAGTTCCGCTGTTGCTTGCCATGCAGCGCCGCACGTTGATCGCCGCGCAGATGCCCAGCGCGTTGCCCGCTGTTGCGCGGCATCTGGAAGATCCGCTGTCGGCGGTGCGCGCGACCGCCGCCACGACACTTGCATCCCTGCTGCATGCTGACTACCTGCAACAGCCCGCCGTGCGCGACGCGGCATTGGCCGCGCTCCTCGCCGCGTTGTCCCGCGAAGACGCCGATGCCACCGCGCGCGTCGCGCTGCTGTCCGCGCTCGGCCCCGTCGGCCCGCGCGCCCTGCAACACGCCGGCACCTTGCCGCAGTTGCAAAAGCCCAATCGCACCATCGCCGCAGAGGCGGCGCGCATCGAATCCATCGGCCAGTTGGGCGTTGCCGCACAGCGCGCAGCCTTGCAAACGTTGTTCGCGCAACTGCCGTGGGATGCGCAGGACGCCATTCCTTTGGCGCTCGGCGCGGCGTTGACAAAACTCGATGCGCCCACGGCCGCCGCACTTTTCCTCACGCGCGCGCGCGGCAAACTCTCGGCGGGTTTCGGCATGGAATGGGAACTGCATCTGCTCGGCAGTCTGCCGGCGGCGCAGTCGGTGCCCGTGTTGCTGGAACTCTTCCCGCTGGCCACGCGCGCCGGTGAACGCCAAGTCTATGCGGAAGCTTGTCGGCGCATCTGCCTGCAAACACCTGACGCGCGGCTCGTGCCCAGCCTGTCCACGCTGTTGAACCCGCGCCAATCCGAAACCCGCTGGCCGGCTTCGGAGGCATTGATCCTCATCAATCAGCCCGCAGCCGCACGCGCGCTGCAACCGCACCTGCGCGATGAAGCCGACCTCAATCGCAAGCTGCGCTTCGCCGCGTTTCTCGGTCGGCACGGCCTGCGCGATGGGTACCCGTATGCTGTTGAACACCTCTCCGAGCCGCAATTGCTGGAGGACGCCGTGACGGCGCTGGCCGCCATTGGCGATCTGAAGGTCCTGCCGGAACTCACCGCCATCTGGAAAAACAGCAACGACCGCGAATGGAAAACGGCCGCGCTGCGCGCCTTGGCGGCGATGGGCCAAAAAGAGATCGCGCCGCAATTGCTGGAGATCGTGCAAGACCTGCGCAACCCGCTGGCCGCGCCCGCGCTGATCGGCTTGAGTGATTTGGGCGAAGCCAAAGCGCTGCCGGCGGTGCGAAAAGCGTTGGCCTCGCGCAACGCCGCGCTGGCCGTCGCTGGCGGGCGCGCAGCGACCAAGCTGTTGGTGCCGGCGGATCATCCGCCCACACGCGATGATCTGCAGTCGTTGCTGGCCGATCCGGAGGCGGACGCCGACGCGCGCATGGGCGCGCTGGAAGCGCTGCTCAAACTCAACGACGCGCGGCTGGACGCGACACTCGGCGGCATCGCGCGCGATGCGCGGCTGGAGGGCGGCTCGCTTCTATTTCGCGCTGAGGATTTGCTCTCCAAACGAAAAGCGAAATTGGCGCTGCAGTAGCCTGCACTGCGCGGCTTCAACTAACCGCTGGCATCCACAACGCGCTGGCGGGCGCGGCGGGTTTGTCGGTGCGGCGCGCGCGCAGTTGGATGTAGGGCGGGAGATAGTGGCAGCGATACTCGAAGCTGCCGGGCGCGGCACTGGCGTCGCCCATCTTGGGTTCAAACACCTCCTCGATCACAAACCCCGCACGGCACAGCCCGCCGAGGAGATCGTCCCAGCGATGTAGAAATTCCATTGCGCCGCGTTCGCGATGCGGGCCGGTCTGCGCTGCGGGCGTCAGTGGACCGTTCAAGTAATACGGCTCGCCGATGACAAAACCTTGCGGGCCGGGACTCAGCCCCACTTGCAAACTCGTGGGCTGTTTGTGGCGACTGATGTACACCGCGCCGGGCCGGGTGACACGCGCCAGTTCGCGGTACGCCAAATGGATGTCGGGCACGTAACAGGTGCTGACGGGTTGCATCACCGCGTCGTAGTTGGCGTCGGGCAGTCCGGCCAGATCATCAATGGAAGCAGCGACGGTCTCGATCTGCAGCCGATGCGTCTGCGCCATCTCGCGATCCAGCCGCAGCATCTCCGGGCTGATGTCCACGACGGTGACGTGTGCGCCCGCAGCGGCCAAGAGCGGCCCATGTTTGCCGCCGCCCGCGCCGAGACAGAGGATGCGCTGGCCGGTGACATCGCTGCCCAGCCAGCCCAGCGGATCAATGGTGCGCAGCGGCGTCTCCATCTCTTTGGCGCTGGCGGTGGCGGTGAAGCGTTGCTGGGTTTGCACGCGCTCGTCCCACACGCGGCGGTTGTGTTCGAGAATCGGATTCATGTCGGCGCCATCACGGGCTGCGCAGAGCAAAGCGCGGGCGCGGGCCAAGCGCAAGCGAGCTTCTCGCGCACGGTTCGTGTGGCGGGATTTGCCTCGTCATCGTGAGACCCACTCGCCACTATCCGCGCGCGCATGGAACCTCACGTGCGAGCAACTGCCGCCACGGAACTCAACGCCGGTGGCAAAACTTGGCTGGGTCATCCGCCCGGGCTCTTTCTCCTTTTCCTCGTGGAGATGTGGGAGCGCTTCAGCTACTACGGCATGCGCGGGTTCCTCGTGCTTTATCTCACCACGCCGGAGACGGGCATGCGGTTGGAGATGCGGCCGGCGGGTGCCGCTGAGGGATTCAATCCGGGCCGCGGCTGGGACGACGGCACGGCCAGCGTGCTCTACGGCTGGTACACGGGGCTGGTGTATTTGACACCGCTCATCGGCGGGCTGATCGCGGATCGCTGGATCGGCACGCATCGCTCGATGGTCACTGGCGGCATCATCATCGCGCTGGGGCATGTGCTGCTGGCGATTTCCGGGTTGGGCGATCTGGCGCACAACACGGCGGGGCTGTCGCTCTTCATCGGCGGGCTGGCGATGGTGGTGATCGGCACGGGCCATTTCAAACCCACCGTGTCGGTGATGGTCGGGCAGTTGTATTCGCCCGACGATCCGCGGCGCGACGGCGCATTCACGATTTTTTACATGGGCATCAACCTCGGCGCATTCCTCTGCGGCTTCGTGTGCGGCACGCTGGCGGAGAAGGTGGGCTGGCACTGGGGCTTCGGCTCGGCGGCGCTGGGCATGCTCGCGGGACTGACGCTGTACCTGTTGCTGCGCCCGCGCTATCTGGCCACAGTGGGACTGCCGCCCGGCGACAAAGGCGGGCGGGCGCCGTGGTTCATCCTGACGGCGTTCGCGCTGTCGGCGGTGGTGGCAGTGGCATTTCATCAAGGCGGATTGGCGTGGCTCAACACAGCATTGATGCGCCAGATGGGCCGCGTGCCGGTGATCGTGCTGCTGGCGGCGGCGGTGCTGGCGTTGGTGGCGTGGTTCCTGAAATTGCAACGGCCCGAAGATCGTGGGCCTGTCGCCACGATTTTCGTGTTCACCTTCTTCAACGCATTTTTCTGGGTGGCCTTCGAGCAAGCCGGTTCGAGCATCAACCTTTTCACCGACCGCCACACCGACCGCTTCATCGGCACGTTCCAAGTTCCCACGACGTGGTTTCAATCCATCAACGCGGGACTCATCTTCATTTTAGCGCCCGCCTTTGCCGTGCTGTGGACGGCGCTGGAACGGCGACGGCGCAATCCCGGGCAGTCCGTGAAAATCGCGTTGGGCCTCTTGATGCTCGGGATTGGATTTATGTTCATGGCATGGGCGGGATTCATCACGCGCGACGGCGCGCCCAAGGCTGGGATGTCGCTGGTGGTGCTCACCTATTTCTGGCACACGGTGGGCGAACTGTGCCTGTCGCCCACGGGGTTGGCGTATGTCACCAAGACGGCGCCGATGCGATTCCTGTCGCTGCTCATGGGCGTGTGGTTCATCTCCAGTTTTATGGCGAACCTTGCGGGTGGGCTGATCGCGGCGCAGGTGGACAAGATCGCGGAGGGCAAGATTAAGTTGCCGTGGCACTTTGGCGGGCAAGCCGATTTTTACGTTCTCTTCGTCGTTACTTCGATTGGTGCTGCGTTGCTTATCTTCATGTTGTCGCCGCTATTGAACAGGCTGGGAGCGCCCGCTGGGCCGCCGAAAAATCGCCCGTCCGACCCAAGCCCGCCGAACGCATAATTTGAGCGGTTGACACTCTTGGGCATTTTTGGTCTATTTTGCGCCCCGTTTTTCGGGCAGGATATGTACGCAATCATCGAGACCGGTTACAACGCCGCCACCAAAGAAGGCAGCAAACAGTATCGCGTGGCCGTAGGCGACGTGTTGGAAGTGGAGGAGTTGAAAAACCCCACAGGCGAACTCCTCGCGGACGGCGCCATCGTTTCCTTCGATCGCGTGCTGCTCTTCAGCCAGGAAGGCAAAGTCATCATCGGCACGCCCACGGTGAGCAATGCGACGGTGGAGGCGTCTGTGGTCAAGCACAAGCGCGGCCCCAAGCTCGTCATTTTCAAAATGAAACGCCGCAAGAATTATCACCGCAAGAAGGGGCATCGCCAGGACTTGACGGTCATAAAAATCACCAACATTAAGGCTTAACCATGGCACACAAGAAAGGCCAAGGCTCATCCAAGAACGGCCGCGATAGCAAATCCAAGCGGCTGGGCGTCAAATGCGGCGACGGCGAGCTGGTGCACACGGGCACCATCATCATCCGGCAGCGCGGCTCCAAATTCCACGCCGGTCCGCATGTCGGCATCGGCCGGGACTGGACGCTCTTCGCGTTGGCCCATGGCCGCGTGAAGTTCATCAAGGGCAAGCGACTGGTCACCGTCGTGCCCACTGTGGTGCCGGCTGTGGCGCCCGCCCAAAACTAATTTTCCGCTCACGCTCATTGGGCATCTCGCGGCGAGGCCTGGCGCCTCGCCTTTTTTCTTGGGGGCATAGCCATGTTTGTTGATCAGGTCAAAATTTTCGCGCGCGCCGGCCGAGGTGGTCGGGGCTGCGTTGCATTTCGCCGCGAGATCTTTGTCCCCAAAGGCGGTCCCGACGGCGGTAACGGCGGTCGTGGCGGTGACGTGATCCTCGAAGCCAGTCACGACATCAACAATCTCATCGCGCAGTTTTTCAATCCGCGCCTCCTCGCGCAGAGCGGCGAGCATGGTTTGGGCAAAGGCATGGACGGTCATGCCGGCAAAGACATCATCGTGAAAGTTCCCTGCGGCACGATCGTGTGGCAGGTGCAGGCGGCGCAAGCCCCGGAGGAAAAGCCCGTTGCGGGTCACGTCGTCCAAGGCCCCGACGGGGCGCAGGCGCTGGCGGTGGATTGGGATGCCCCGGTTGAAAGCACCGCGAGCAAGCTGGCCACCGGCCACGACGGCGAATTCGTGACCGACCTCACGGAGCACGGCCAACGATTTGTCCTGTGCGGCGGTGGCCGCGGTGGTTTGGGCAATCGCAATTTTGCGACGGCGCGCCGACAGACGCCGCGCTTTGCCCAGCCCGGCGAAGAAGGCGCCGAGGGCCATTTCTTGTTCGAGCTGCGCCTCATCGCTGATGCGGGCTTGGTGGGCTTTCCCAATGCGGGCAAGTCCACGCTGCTCACGGCCATCTCCAAGGCGCGCCCGAAAATTGCCGCGTACCCGTTCACCACATTGCACCCGCAGATCGGTGTGCTGGAATACGCCGACTGGCGCCGGCTCGTCGTGTGCGACATCCCCGGGCTGATTGAAGGCGCGCACATGAACGTCGGGCTGGGCCACGAATTTCTGCGCCACATCCGCCGCTGCGCCGTGCTGGTCCTCATGCTGGACATGGCCGGCACCGACGCGCGCGAGCCGTGGGCGGACTATCGGCAGATCCTTTCGGAACTCAAACATTACGACCCCGTGTTGCTGGACAAGCCGCGCCTCGTGGTGGCCAATAAAATGGACGAGCCGGCGGCCGCCGCGAATCTCAAGAAATTCAAGCAGAAGGTCCGCCGCGTCCCCGTGCTGGAAATGGCGGCGGCGTTCGACGTGGGCTTGCCTGAGTTCAAGCAACACCTGCGCACGGCTGTGATTGCAGCGGGCGGCGCAAGCGACGCGAAGTGATTTCACCGCGCTGAATTGATTTATGCTCAAAGCTGGCATCGTCGGTCTGCCCAACGTGGGCAAGTCCACCCTCTTCAACGCCGTCACCCGCACGCGCAAAGCGGAGGCGGCCAACTATCCTTTCTGCACGATTGATCCCAACGTCGGTATCGTCACGGTGCCGGACGAGCGGCTCGCGGTGCTCCAAGCAATCGCGAAGACGAAGGTCGTGATCCCCGCTGCGGTGGAGTTCGTGGACATCGCCGGCCTCGTCAAAGGCGCGAGTACGGGCGAGGGCCTCGGCAACAAATTTCTCACCCACATCCGCGAAGTGGACGCGCTCGTGCAGGTGGTGCGGTGTTTTGAAGACGCCGACATCCATCACGTCGCCGGCAGTGTGGATCCGGTGCGCGACATCGAGACCATCACCACCGAGCTGGTGCTGGCCGATCTCGATGCCGTGCTCAAGCGCCTCGACAAAGTCGCGAAGGACGCCAAGCGCGGTGATAAACAGGCCGCGGCCGAACAAGCCGTGCTGCAAAAACTCAGGCCTCACTTGGACGCCGGCAAGCCCGGCATCACGCTCGAACTCACGCCCGAAGAGCACGCCGTCTCGCGCCTGTTCTGGCTGCTCACCGACAAGCCCACCATCTTCGCCTGCAACGTCAAGGAATCGGATCTCGCCACCGCGGACACCAATCCCTTCGTGCAAAAAGTGCGCGAGTACGTGAAGCACCACATGGCTTGCGAAGCTGTCGTCATCAGCGCGCAAATCGAAAGCGACCTCGTGGACCTCGCGCCTGAAGAAGCGGTGGCGTTCTTGAAAGAACTGGGCGTTGATGAATCCGGCGTCGGCGCGCTCATCCGCTCCACGTACCATCTGCTCGGCCTGCGCACCTATTTCACCGCCGGTGAAAAAGAGGTCCGCGCGTGGACGATCCACGTGGGCGACACAGCGCCGAAGGCCGCCGGTGTGATCCACACCGATTTTGAGCGCGGCTTCATCAAGGCGGAGACCGTTGCTTACACCGATCTCGTGGCGTGCGGCTCCGTCGCCGTTGCGCGAGAGAAGGGCCAGTACCGGATAGAGGGTAAAGAATACGTCGTGCAGGACGGCGACGTGCTGATCTTCAAATTCAACGTGTAGCCATCGCTGCGCGGTCTGGTTGCAGAAATTCGTTTCCGCCTCGGCGAGCTTCGCCTAACGTGGCGTCATGTTCAGACCGGCTGATCTTTTCGATCTCGCGCAGACCGAACACGCCGCGCTCTTCGACGGCTGCGAACGCGCGTGGGAAGTGTTGCCGCGACTGGCCGCCTACATCGCATCGCGGGGCCAGCCTGCGCCGAGCACTTCTCGCCCCGCGCACATCGGTCCGCTGGTTTGGATCGGCGAGAACACGGTCATCGAAGAAGGCGCACGGATCATCGGCCCGGCGATCATCGGCCGCAACTGCCAGATCCGGCACGGCGCGTACATCCGCGAAAACGTGATCGTCGGCGACAACTGTGTGGTGGGTAATTCCTGCGAGCTGAAAAACAGCGTGCTCTTCAACGGCTGCCAAGTGCCGCACTTCAATTATGTGGGCGACTCCATCCTCGGCCACGGCGCGCATCTGGGCGCGGGATCCATTCTCTCCAACGTGAAATCGCTGCCCGGCACGGTGACGGTGGATACGGTGGATGCTCACGGCGGCCCGTTGGACACGGGCCTGCGCAAGTTCGGCGCGCTCATCGGTGATCACGCGGAGATCGGCTGCAACGCCGTGCTCAATCCCGGCAGCATCATCGGCCGGCGCGCGGTGATCTATCCGCTGACCAACTGGCGCGGCGTGTTGCCCGCGGACATGATCGCGAAAAACCGCGCCGCGCAGGAGGTCGTCACGCGCCGCAAGTCCAGCACTTCCTGACTGCACACGCGGCCCGATGATCAGCGTTTTGGAAGAATCTCCCGCAGATGCCCCGGCGGATTTCGTCGCGCAGATCGGCCAGATCTTCGCGCCGGGCGGCCTCTTGTCCGGCTCCAAGAATTTTGAGCATCGCCCGCAGCAACAGCAGATGGCCATGGCCGTCGCGCGCGCATTGGAGTCGGGCCGCCATCTCGTGACGGAGGCCGGCACGGGTGTCGGCAAAAGTCTCGCCTATCTGATCCCCGCCGTTCTGCACGCCACCACGCGCGCCAAGAAGGCCATCATCTCCACGCACACGATCAATCTGCAGGAGCAGCTCGCCGAAAAAGATCTGCCGCTCTTGCAGCGCATCTTGCCCACGCAGTTCACCTTCATGATGCTCAAGGGCCGCGCCAATTATCTTTGTACCCGGCGACTGCACCGCGCCCTGCTGCGCGCCGACGGCCTGTTCACCACGCCGGAGATCGCCGAACTGCAACGCGTGCGCGCGTGGAGCGAGTCCACCAGCGACGGCAGCCTTTCGGATTTCGACATCGAGCCGGATGCCAAAGTGTGGGACGAGGTCTGCTCGGAGCGCGGCCTCTGCACGCCCAAGCTGTGTGGGCCGGCGTCGGACTTCGCGCGTGATAACCGCGAATGTTTTTTTCAACGCGCGCGCCGCAAATTTCTGGGCGCCGATCTGCTGGTGCTCAATCACGCGCTCTTCTTTGCCTCGCTCACCGCGCAGGCGGAGGACGATGAGGAGCGCGAGGAAGGATTTCTTTTCAAGAACGACTTCGTGGTCTTCGACGAGGCACAACACTTGGAACGCGTGGCCGCGCGGCACGCGGGCTTGAGCGTGTCCAGCGGGCAAATGCGTTTCCAATTGCAGCGCCTGTGGAATCCGCGCACGGAAAAAGGACTGCTCGCCGCGTTGCGTCGCGGTGCGGTGGTGCCGCTGGTCGTGCAAGCGTTGGATGAGGCCGAACAGCTTTTCGGCGCGGTGGAGGCCGTCTGCGATGCAGTGCCTGCCCGCACCCCGCGCGTGCGCGACTGGACCGAGCTGCGCGTGCGCCGCGCCGACGTGGTGCCCGACACGCTCTCGCTGCCGTTGCAACGCGTGCGCGAAGCCCTCGTGACGCTGATCCGCGAGACGGACGACGAGGAGATGGCCGCAGAGTTGTCCGAGTGCAACCGGCAGGTGGGCGGACTGCGCGATTCGATGGCCGCCTTTCTCAGTCAATCGGCCGAAGACCACGTGTACTGGGTGGAGCGCGGCGGCCGTGCGCGCACCAGCCTCTCGCTCAACGCCGCGCCGATGGACATCGCCGCGTATCTGCGGCGGCAACTCTTCGCGTCTCCCTCGCCAGTCATTTGCACGAGCGCCACATTGTCGGTTGAGGATATCTCGCGCGTGGACGCCGCCTCAGTGGCACGGGGTGCGGGGCTGGATTATTTTGTCCGCCAGACCGGCGCAGAAGTCGCCGACCGCGCGCAACTGGGATCGCCTTTTGATTTCGAGCGGCAGATGAAATTGTATGTCGCCGGACGCATGCCCGATCCGCGCGAGGAAGGTTACGCGGCGGCGCTCGTGCAGTGGACGAGCCATTTCATCCGGCTCACGCACGGCAAGGCGTTCGTGCTTTTCACCAACGCCAAGTTGATGCGCGAGGCGGCGGCGAGCATGGCGCCGTTCTTCGCGGAGCTGGGCATCACGTGTTTCGTGCAAGGCACGGGCATGCCGCGCGCGACGTTGCTGGAGAAATTCAAGGCCGACACCGACTCGGTGCTTTTCGGCACGGACAGTTTCTGGCAGGGCGTGGATGTGCCGGGCGCGGCGCTGAGCAATGTCATCATCACGCGCCTGCCGTTCGCCGTGCCGGATCATCCGTTGATCGAAGCGCGCATCGAGGCCATCGAAGCGCGCGGCGGCAATGCCTTCATGGAATACTCGCTGCCGGAGGCCATCCTGAAATTTCGCCAAGGCGTGGGCCGCCTCATCCGCACCGCGCAGGACACGGGCATCGTGGCTGTGCTGGATAATCGCGTGCTGACCAAGCGCTACGGCCGCGCGTTTCTGGACGCCCTGCCTCGATGCCCCGTGGAGGTGGTTTGACGCACGCTGCCCGAGGCGCGGTTTCCCGCACGGCGCACAGACTTGCGTTCTTTGCCGCGCTGGTTAAAGTCCAGCCATGTCTGAAGTCGCCGAATTTGTCCGCCACAATGCCGCGCGCGTGTCCCCCAAAATTCTGCACGGCATCCACAAGCGGTTGCCGCAACTGAAGCTGGAGTTCGCCGAGATTCACGCGCCCAAGTTCCCGCATCTGGTGGATCAATTGGAGTTTCTCTCCGACGTGGTGGAGGATTACGCGGAAGGCGCGGATCATGAAATCCCCTACTCGGCGCTGGCCGATGCGTGCTTCGCGTTGGCGTACGCGCACAATCAAACGCAGTTGATCCCCAACCACGTTCCCGCGGTCGGGCGCGCGGATGAATCCTCCGTGGTGCGCGCTGTGTTGATCTCCCACGAGAAAGTGTGGGCGGAGTACGCCCGCCGCCACGGGCTGGATTGGGACGAGATCACCACCAAGGCGTAATGCGCTTTGGGCAGGGATGGGGTTGGGTTTTGGCATTTACAAGCCCGCGTGCGGCGTTAGCCTTCCACATCCTCACGCTATGAAGACCTCACTCCGTTCCATCATTTTCATCGGCCTTATGCTCGCTGCTTCCACCTTTGCCGCCGAGTTGCGCATCGGGATGATCGGGCTGGACACCTCGCACTGCGTAGCCTTCGCGGGGATCCTGCACAATCCTCAAGCCAAAGATCACGTGCCCGGCGCGCGCATCGTCGCCGCGTACAAAGGCGGCAGTCCGGACATCGAGTCCAGCCACACGCGCGTGGAAGGGTTCACCAAAACCATGCAGGAAAAGCACGGCGTGAAGATGTACGACTCGCTGGAGGAGCTTTGCAAAAATGTGGACGCGGTGATGATTGAAAGCGTGGACGGACGCACGCATCTGGCGCAGGCCAAAGCCGCCATCGCGGCCAAGAAGCCGCTCTTCATTGACAAGCCCATGGCTGGGTCGCTGCGCGATGTGCTGGAGATTTTCCGGCTGGCGAAGGAAGCGGGCGTGCCGGTCTTCAGCTCCTCCTCGCTGCGTTACGGCAAGGCCACGCAATCGGCGCGGGCCGGTGCCGTGGGCAAGGTGCTCTCGGCCGAATGCACCAGCCCGGCGAGTCTTGAGAAATCGCATCCCGATCTTTTTTGGTATGGCGTGCACGGTTGCGAGGCGCTCTTCGCCGTGATGGGCACGGGCTGCGAGACGGTGAAACGCAGCACGACAGCCGATGGGCGCATCGAAGTCATCGGCACATGGCAGGGCGGACGCACGGGGATTTTCCGCGAAGGCAAAGGATACTCGGGCACGGCCAAAGGCGAGAAAGGGGAAATCGCCGTGGGCGCTTTTGACGGCTACGCCCCGCTCGTTGCGGAGGCGGTGAAATTTTTCCAGAGCGGCAAGGTGCCCGTCGCCGCCGAGGAAACCATCGAGCTTTTCGCCTTCATGGAAGCAGCGGATGAAAGCAAACGGCAAGGGGGCAAGACGGTGAAAATCGCCGATGTGCTGGCCAAGGCGCGAGGGAGCAAGTAACCCGCTGCGCAGCCTCAGCGGCTCAGCTTCAGAAAATTCTTCAGGATCGTCCGGCCATCCTCGGTGAGGATGCTCTCCGGATGGAACTGCACACCCCAGATGGGGTATTCCCGGTGCCGCACGCCCATGATCTCGCCTTCTTCCGTCTCCGCCGTGATCTCCAGACACGCTGGCAGCGAGTCGCGCCGGATGACGAGTGAATGGTAGCGCGTCGCCGCAAACGGATTGGGCATGCCCGCGAAGAGATCGCGCCCGTCATGTTTAATGGGCGACGTTTTGCCGTGCATCATCCGATAATTCACCACCACCTCCGCGCCAAACGTGTGCCCGATGCACTGGTGGCCGAGGCACACGCCGAGCAACGGCAGTCGCGGCCCGAATTCGCGGATGATGTCGTTGGACAATCCCGCCTCGCGCGGCGAGCACGGCCCGGGCGAAATCAGGATGCGCTCGGGATTGAGCGCGGCGATGCGCCCGGTTGTGATCTGGTCGTTGCGATGCACCTCCATCTTCGCGCCCATCTCGCCCAAGTACTGGACGATGTTGAACGTGAACGAGTCGTAGTTGTCGATGACCAGCAACACGCCGTGAGGTTAGCAGGCGCCGCGTGCGCTCGCCAGTGGCAATGAATCAGCGCCCGCGACGGCGGCTGAACAGATCCATCTGCTCCTCGCCCTGCACCAGCAGGCCGTAATTCTTGAGGATGCGCAGCACCTGCAACAGATCGCTCTTCACGTAGTTGCGATTGACGGCGATGTGCCCGATGAGAAACGCCAGCATCGTGCGGAACGGCACCACCGCGTCAATGCCCTTGGCGCGCAGCATCTCGATGCTTTGCTTGCGCGCCTCGCCCGACTGCGGCAGCGCGGGCACCACCAGAATCTTGAGGAACGGATCCAGACAACCAAAGCCTTCCGCCGATTTCTTGAACACCGCCGGACTCACGAACCGGAAAATCTCCGGCGCATTGGCCAGCACCGCCGGACTGAACGTCTCCGTGTGCCACCCTTTCACCACCACCACCGCGCGGGCGACCTGCGCCAAGTCCGCCGTGCCCAGCACAAAGGGCAACGGCTCTCCGACCTTTGCGCGCGGATTATGCACGTAGAAATCCACCTCGTCCTCCTCGCGGCGCGACGGGGCGACGTACTTGCGCTGCTGGCGCACGAAGAATCCGTGCGCCTCAAAAAACTCCCGCACGATGGTCTCGCTCACCGCGCTCATGCCGCCTCCCCATTCAACGCCGCGCGCACCGTCGGCTCCGGCACACGATGCCCGCACGTGGCCCGTCCCATGCGTGGCGCCAACACAAAGTGGATCTCCCCGCCGCTCACTTTCTTGTCCAGTTTCATCGCGTTCAAAAGCCTCCGTTCTTGCGCCGCGCCCAGCTTCACTTTTGTGGGCAGCCCCGCGCGGGCGAACAGCGTTTCAATCCGCATCACCTCGCGCTCCGGCAATCCCGCCAGTGACTGCGACAACCGCGCGGCGGCCACTTGCCCGATGCTGATGGCCTCGCCGTGCAGATATTTTCCGTAGCCGGAAATGGCCTCCAGCCCGTGCCCGATGGTGTGCCCAAAATTCAGGATGGCCCGCAGTCCGCCCTCGCGTTCATCACGCGCCACCACGCCGGCCTTGATCGCACAACACCGCGCCACCACGGTCTCAAGTGTGGCCGGATGTTTTTGCAGGAGCTGATCCATGTCGCGTTCCAGTCGCGCAAAGAGAGCGGCGTCCGCAATGATGCCGTACTTGATGACCTCCGCCAGTCCAGCGCGGTACTCGCGTGCGGGCAGCGTCTGCAGCGTGTCCAGATCGCAGAACACACCGCGCGGTTGATGGAATGCGCCCACCAGATTTTTGCCTTCGGGCAGGTTCACCCCCACCTTGCCGCCGACCGAGCTGTCCACCTGCGCAAGCAGCGTGGTGGGCACTTGCACAAAATCCATCCCGCGCAGATACGTCGCGGCCACGAACCCGGCGAGGTCGCCCACCACACCGCCGCCCAGTGCCACGATAAAAGAGCCTCGCTCCAATCGGTGCGCCGCCAGTGCGCGGTAACAACGTTGCGCGTGCGCCAGCGACTTGGCCTGCTCGCCCGCAGGCAGGGGGATCAACACCGGGGAAAATCCCGCCGCCCGCAGCGACGCAAGCGCTGCCGCGCCGTGGAGCCGCGCCACATTGGTGTCGCTGATCACCGCGCAGCGCGCGCCCAATTTCAGTTTGAGACAGCGCGTCCCCAACTGCGGCAACAATTGTTGCCCGACATGGATGGAATAGCGGCGCGTGCCCAGCGGCACGTTGACTTGGCGCATGCGTGAAGGATACGGGTTGGCGCGCGGCTGTCAAAGCCCTCGCTCGCCCACTCAGGCGGGGAGCGCCGCCGGGGCTTCGGTGTCTGCAGGGCGGTAAGCGGCAATGGACTCGATGCGGTAACGGTGCGTCTGCCCGCCCATGTCCATCTCCACTTCCTCGCCGACGTGATGGTTCAACAGCGCCTGCCCTACGGGCGTGAGATAGCTGATGATGTGATGGTCGGGGTCGCCGTCCCACGCGCCCAGCAACGCGTAGGTTTCATGCGCGCCGCTGACCAGATTCAACACCGTCACACGCGTGCCCACGTTGGCACGATCGGCGCTCACGCCGACGAAGTCCGTGCCACGCGCGCGATCCAGCTCCATCTCCAATTCATTTTTGCGGCGCATCAGGATTTTCTGCATTTCCTTCGCGGCCTTGTATTCGTGGTTCTCGCGCAAGTCGCCGTAGCTGCGCGCGATGGCGATCTCGTGCGAGTTGCCGGGGATTTTCTTCTTCACCATCTCCTCGTACTCCACTTTGCGGCGGTCGAGGCTTTCCCAGGAAACAATGAGCGCGTTGTCCTGCCGGCTCTGTTCACCAGCGATGAAACTCTGCAGGGCGGGATGGCATTTGACGAGCTTGCCCAGCACGGACCGTTTATCCATGCCCTCAAAACTCGGCGAAAGTTGGACGCTGCGTGTGATATCACGCACCACCTCGATGTCCGCCGATTGCGTGAGCACCTCGATGATGTCGGCGTCATCCACGATGTAATCGCGAAGCGCGTTGGCCTTTTTCTCCGAAAGACGATCAATCGCGGTGATGATGGCGCGCAGCAAATCCGGGCCAAGCATCTCAGCGAACGTATCCGAGCGCTCGCGCGCCAGCCACAGCAACAGCTCGCCGCTGGCCTGATGTTGGTTGATGAGCGTGTTGAGCGTCTTGCGCAGCGATTCGATCTGCCCGTGATTGGCCAGAGCCTGCGCGCAGGTGTGGCACAGGCGCGATGAAACGTGGTTCATGATGCCCAGCAAATCGCCCGCCCATCCGGGCGCATGACTGCGGTAACTCTCCAGCGCGCGCCCTTGCTTGGCGGCCGGCAACGCGGCCAGCACATCTGAAAGCAACGGGTTTTGTCCCCAAACCAAAGTGGCGCTCACGTCACCGTCTTGCGCAGGCACTCCAGTCGCAGCGCGCAGATCGTCGCGGACAAACACCGCCTCCAACGCCAGCGCCGGCTGCGTGCGTGCGTGGCTTTGGATGTCCGCATGCAGCGCCGCGATCGCCTCGCGGCCGGAAGCCGCGCGGTCATCCAAGTCCTCCGCGCTCTTGATGATCTCCTGCGCCGCGGCCACGCGTGCCTTCAATCCTTTGGCCTCGTGGAAATCGAACATCACGCGCAGTTGCGCCGAGGTCTCCCGTTCCTGAAAAACAATGGGCCCGTTTTTCTTGGTGGTGAAATGGTAGCGCCCATCCTTGCGCATCTCGCGCCGCGCCACTTCCCACCACTTCTTGTAATCATCCTCGATGATATCGGGCACGAGCACCGACTGCACCTTCTCCGGCGTGGCCTCGCGGCCGTAGCTGTCCACGATGAGCTTGATGACATCCAGATGATGCAGCGCCGCCATCTGCTTGAGCCCCGCCAGATCGTTCGCTTTGCGCGCCTCGATGTGCGCCTTGGCAATGGGCGTGAGCATGCTCACGGCAAAACCGAGCGCCACTGAATGCCCCGCGCGACCTTTGAAATCCACCGCCATCTTGCTCAGCACCGTGTCCACGGTGATGATGCGGCCCACACCCCAACTGCGATGCCGGCAAAATCCCTCCGTGGCCATGGCCACCAACGCGTCAATATCGCCCGTCGTAATCTTGCCCGCTGCGGCTAATTTTTCGAATTCAACTCTCATTAAAAAAGCTCCGCCCACCCAAACTTCTCGCCTCACATGGTGGGTTCGACGAATCTGCGCCGTGTCCGCACAAAGACCAAGAGAAATCGCCCTGCGCCTGCTGCGCCGTTGGGAAACCGATTCCGCGTTCGCCGATGCGTTGTTGTCGGAGGCGCTGCCAAGCGTCGTGCCGCGCGACCGCGCACTCTGCCAGGAATTATTTTACGGCGTCCTGCGCTGGCGCGCGCCGCTGGATTGGTTGATTGATCAACGCACCGCCGGTCGCAAACAAGCCCCGCTCGTGCGCGATCTGCTGCGGCTGGGCCTCTACCAGATTTTCTGGCTGGACCGCGTGCCCGATCACGCCGCCGTCCATGAAACCGTAGCGCTTGCCCGCGTGTGCGATGTGGGCCACGCCGCCGGATTCATCAACGCCACGCTGCGCGGCTGCCTGCGCGAGCGCGATCAATGGCGCGCCGCGCTCGATCGCCTCCCCACCGAACACCTCGCGCTGGGCCATTCGCATCCGGACTGGCTCGTTGCCCGCTGGCTCGCGCGTTGGGGAGAGGCCGACACGCTGGCGTTGCTGCGCTGGAATAATCAACCGCCCCCCATCTACGCGCGGCCCAATCCGCTGTGCACAACCGATCTCGCCGCGCGCTGGCTCGCTGCGGGCGTCCCGCACGAGGCCGTTTCATTTGATTGGATGGACGCGCCCATGTTGCGACTGGCCACCGAAGGTTCCCCCGACAAGCTGCCCGGATTCGCCGAAGGCCATTTCTATCTGCAAGATCCCAGCACGCTGCTGGCCGTGCAGATGCTCGATCCGCAGCCGGAGGATGAAATCCTCGATCTCTGCGCCGCGCCCGGCGGCAAGGCGTGCGCCATCGCTGCGCGCATCAACAACGTCGGCCACATCATCGCCTGTGACGTGGACAAAGATCGGCTGGCCTTGCTGCGCGAGAACGCCCAGCGACTGGGCGCGCGCAGCGTGGATCCGCTGTCGGTGGCGCACCTGCCGCCGCGTGCGGTGTTTGATCGCGTGTTGGTGGATGCGCCCTGCAGCAACACGGGCGTGATGCGCCGCCGGGTGGATCTGCGCTGGCGCCTGCAGCCGCGTTCGCTCACGCAAGCCTGCGGGGCGCAGCGCGACTTGCTTGCGCGCGCCGCCGATCACGTGAAGGCGGGCGGGCGGTTGGTGTATAGCACCTGCAGTGTTGAGGAGGAGGAGAACGCCGCGCAGATCGCCGCGTTCTTGGCGGCGCATCCGAAGTTCGCGCTAGAAGCAGAGCGCGTGTTGTTGCCGTTTCGCGACCGCGTGGACGGGACCTACGTAGCCCGGCTGCGCCGCAGCTAGCCGTCAGTCTTTGGAGCGCGACCCCAACTGCCCGCTGGCCGGCGTGAGCTGGTCGGTGAGCACCGGCGATTGCCGCGCGGTCTGCGGCTCCTGATTGCGCACGGCCTGGATGCGGGTGTTAAAGTTTGGCGCCAGCTTCGGGCGCAGCTCGTGCAGCTTGGCCATCTTCTCGATCACCCCCGGCACCGTGAGCGCCACGCGATCGCGCGTTGCCACAAACACGATGTTCCGAGTCTCCGCCGCGGGGAAGTGATAGACGTGCGGGAACACTGCGCTGAGCGTGCGATGCAGCGCGCCCACGTTGTCCGCACGCCAGCCGTCGTAGGTGCCGATGACGTTGTAGCCGAGCGCGCCCTCGGCGCTGAGCTTGCTCGCGGCCAGATCAAAAAATTCCTGCGTGGCTAGATGAAAGGGAATGTGCGTGCCGGTGCGGCTGGTGGTGTAGGCGTCGAGCAGGATGATGTCGTACTTCTCCCCCTCATGCCGCTTCAGATACGTCCGCCCATCGCTGATGTGAATCTTGAACTTGGGCGTCTCGCGCACATCAAAAAACTTCTTGGCCACCGCGGCCACCATCGGGTCAATCTCCACCGTGTCCACGTGGATGTCCGGGTAATGATGCTGAAACGCCTTCTGCGTGCTGCCCCCGCCCAGCCCGATCATCAGCACGCGCTTGGCGCGTGGCGCCCACATCAGCGGCATC
>SIAW01000025.1 GCA_009695465.1 Pedosphaera sp. | reverse complement strand
TCGCCGACGGCTTCGTGGAGCATCGCAGCGAGCTGTTCATCGCAAGGTTCGATCAGCAGATCTGCATCGTAAGAAAGTTCGAGGGGCTGGCCCGGCTCACCCAACGCGGGAAACGAGGCCAACAACGCACTGGAACCGAGCACCCGGATGCGCTGCGGATGACCGAGCGCTTGGGTCGCCTCGATCAGATGCTTCAGTGCCGATAGCCGCATAGCTCGCGTGCCTGCCGGCGTTCTTCGCGTGTCAGAATTCCTGGGAAGGGACTGAAATCGCGCAGCCGTTCACATTCGGCTTCGGTGCCCAGCAACACATGTCGCAGGCGACGAAGCCCATCCTCACTGGCCTGCGCATCGGTCAGGAGTCGTTCCCAGTGTTCGAGACGATGGAGAGCCGTCTGGTCTTGGGCGCGCCAGCGGGCGATGTTCGCACGGGCAACCTGCAGAAGTTCGGGCGCGCGCTGGAGTTTGTCCGCAACAATCTGCCAGTAGCTCGGTGCCTCGGCACTGGATCGAAGCTCAGATGACATGGGCGAAGCGTGTCGCGCCCGAACGCAAATTGCAAGGCAGGTGCCATCCAGCACACCAAACAAAAAAGCCGCTGCGATTTCTCGGAGCGGCTTTCGTGATTTGCTGGCGTGCTATTTCTTTTTCGCCTTGGCGTTGCGCTTCTCCTCGATCGCAGCTTGCGCGGCGGCGAGGCGGGCGACGGGGACGCGGAACGGCGAGCAGCTCACGTAAGTAAGCCCGATGCGATGGCAGTACTTCACGGAGTCGGGGTCGCCGCCGTGTTCGCCGCAGATGCCCAGCTTGATGCCGGGGCGCGTCTGGTTGCCCTTCGCGATCGCGATCTCCATGAGTTGGCCCACGCCGGTTTGGTCAATGGTAGCAAACGGATTCTTCTTCATGATCTCGGCTTCTTGATACGGGCCGAGGAAAGAACCGGAGTCGTCGCGGCTCATGCCCATCGCCGTTTGCGTGAGATCGTTCGTGCCGAAGCTGAAGAACTCGGCGGTCTCGGCGATCTCATTCGCGGTGAGTGCGCCGCGCGGAACTTCAATCATCGTGCCGACGCTGTAGCTGATCTTCACCTTCTTCTCGGCCTGTACCAGCTTGGCGGTCTCGTGGACGACGGCGACTTGCAAATCCAATTCGCGCTTGAACCCGACGAGCGGAATCATGATCTCGGGCTTGCACTTGATCTTCGCCTTCACGCAGAGCGCGGCGGCCTCGAACACGGCGCGGGCCTGCATGCGGGTGATCTCGGGATACTTGATGCCGAGACGGCAACCGCGAAAACCGAGCATCGGGTTGAACTCGTGCAGCTCGTTCACGCGCGCTTCGATCTTCGCGACGGGAATGCTGAGCTTCTTCGCGAGGTCCTGCTGTTGCTCGTGCGTGTGCGGCAAAAACTCGTGCAACGGCGGATCGAGAAAACGGATCGTGGCCGGAAAGCCATCGAGCGCCTTGAAGATGCCGTGGAAATCTTCGCGTTGATATGGGAGCAACTTTGCGAGCGCCGCTTCGCGGGACTCGAGCGATTCAGCGAGAATCATCTCGCGCATCGCATCAATGCGGTCGCCCTCGAAAAACATGTGCTCCGTGCGCGTGAGGCCGATGCCCGTCGCGCCGAACGCCATCGCGTTGCGCGTCTGCTCCGGATTATCCGCGTTGGTGCGCACCTGCATGCGGGAAAACTTCGCGCACCATTTCATGAGCTGATTGAAGCTCTTGAATTTCTCCGTAGCCTGCGCCGCCTTGTCGCCGTGCAGCATGCCCGAGACAATTTCTGACGGCGCCGTCTTGATCTGCCCCGCGTAAACGGTGCCCGCGGTACCGTCAATCGAGAGGAAGTCGCCTTCACCGAAAACCTGCCCATCGATGGTGACGGTCTTCTTGTCGTAATCAACTTGGACCGCCGCAGCGCCGCAGACGCAGACCTTGCCCATCTGACGGGCGACGAGCGCCGCGTGCGAACTGACACCGCCGCGCGCAGTAAGAATGCCCTCGGCGGCGATCATCCCGCGCAAATCTTCGGGCGATGTTTCGAGGCGGACCAGCAACACCTTCTCGCCCTTGTCAGCCGCGATAACCGCGCGTTCGGCGTTCAGATAAATCTTGCCGCACGCTGCGCCCGGCCCCGCCGGAAGCCCCGTGGCGATGACCGTGGCCTTCTTCACCGCCGCGAGATCGAAGATCGGCGCGAGGAGTTGTTCGAGCTGATCGGCTGGATTGCGCATCACTGCCGTCTCCGCATCGATGAGCTTCTCCTTGACCATGTCCATGGAGAACTTCAGCGCAGCAGCGGCCGTGCGCTTGCCGTTGCGCGTCTGCAGCATGAACAACTGGCCTTCCTGAATCGTGAACTCGATGTCCTGAACGTCTTTGAAATGTTTCTCCAACGTCTTGCGCACCGCCAGCAACTCCGCGTAACTCTTGGGCATTTGCGCCTTGAGCTTGATCACCGGCTCGGGCGTGCGCACGCCGGCAACGACGTCTTCACCCTGTGCGTTGAGAAGGAACTCGCCGTAAAACTCGTTCGCGCCGTTCGCCGGATTGCGGGTGAACGCCACACCGGAACCGGACGTCTCGCCCGTGTTGCCGAACACCATCGCCTGCACGTTCACCGCCGTGCCCCATTCGGTCGGGATATTATATTTGGCGCGATACACCTTCGCGCGATCGTTCATCCACGAACCAAACACAGCGCCCGCCGCGCCGCGAAGCTGATCCCACGGGCTGTTCGGAAACACCTTGCCGGTGCGTTCCTTCACGAGCGCCTTGAACTGTTTCACCAACTCCTGCTGATCCGCAGCCGTCAGATCGCTGTCCACAATATCCTTGTGATACTTCGCGTGCTTGAACTCGTGGATGATCGTCTCGAAGGGTTCGTGATCTTCGCCCTCGCGCTTCTGCACGCCGAGCACCACGTCGCCATACATCTGGATGAAACGCCGATAACAATCCCACGCGAACCGCTCATTCTTCGTGGCGGTGGCGAGCGCGATGACCGCCTGATCGTTCAAGCCGAGGTTGAGAATCGTGTCCATCATGCCCGGCATCGAATCGCGCGCACCCGAGCGCACCGCGACCAGCAACGGCATCCCGGAGGTCGCGCCAAACTTCGTGCCCATGATCTTCTCCATGTTCACGACGCCCGCCTCCATCTGCGCTTGGAGCACCGCGGGATACGTGCGCTTGTTCGCGTAGAAATACGAGCACACCTCCGTAGTGATCGTGAAACCCGGAGGCACCGGCAAGCCGATGCGCGTCATCTCGGCGAGGTTCGCGCCCTTGCCGCCGAGCAACGGCTTCATCGAGCCATCGCCATCAGCTTTTTTGTTGCCCCACGTGTAAACGTATTTTGTCGCTTTGGCCATAAGTGGTCGGGATATGCTGGTTGAACCGCAAAAAAAACGGCGGGCGAAACTAACAGAGGGTCACTCTGTGTCAACCATCGACTCGGATGGCTTGCAATGCACGCGCCCCCTGCCCTACCTTGCGCCGAGTCATTTCATAATTTATGCCCGACGTTGAAATTCCAAGTGAGGCCAAGGATCGCGGCCAAAAACTCGTGGGTCTCACCATCGCGATTTTGGCTGTCTTGCTGGCAGTGGTTTCATCGCTGGGCAACCAAGAGGACAACGAGAAGATTGTGAGCGAGGTGAAATCCTCCAACCATTACGCGTGGTATCAAGCCAAGCGCATCCGCGAGGCGATGAACGATCTCGCCGTGGAGCAGATGCAGTTGGGCCTGCTGTCCGGCAACGCCACCCAGGAGCATCGAGACAAAGTGAGCGCATTGACCAAGCGTTATTCGGAGAAGAACAAGGAGTATAAAGTCGAGAACGCCGACATCCAGAAAAAGGCCGGTGACTTCATGAAGCAGGGCGAGCTTTCCGGCAAGAAGGGCGACCGCTTTGATCTGGCCGAGGTGTTCCTCCAAATCGCAGTGGTGCTTTGCTCCGTCAGCCTGCTCACCGATCTGCGGCTGTTCTTCCGGATTGGCGTCGTGGTTTCGATCATCGGCGTCGCCATCGGCATCACCGCCTTCTCCGTCAAGTTGCCCGCCGAGGAAATCAAAGCCAGTCCCAAAGCCGGTTCAGCCGCTCCGATCACTGTCGCGGTGTAGAAAGTTTGCACGGCGTCAGCCGGCCATCGAGACTTCGCCCGGTGCCAAGCGCATCGTTTCCGCATCGAGACCCATCTCGCCACACCAAGTGCGATAGGCGATGGGTGAAATTTCGCTGGGCTTGATCTCACTTCGGCCGCCCCAAAACACATTCGTGTAGCCGACGGCAATGCCCGCCTCATCCAAGTGCACGTCAATGGCGGCTTTGTGCGCCAACACCAATTCCTTGTCCGTGCCGTGCGCCACGCCCATGACGTTCACGTTGCGGAATTCCGGGCCGCCCTCGCGCCAGTACGCGTGCGTCATGATGTGGTGCCGCCCCACCTCGCGCCCCGCCTCGATCTCGCGCCCCGGCGGCACGGCCCAGTGAAAGAGCGCGTTGAACTTCGTGACCTTCTCGCCAGTGCTCAGCGGCTTCACGTGTTCCAGAAATGTGGAGAAGCGCCCGATGATGCGACGCCGATCAAAGTCTGCGGCCGTCTGCAAAAAACTTTCCATCGGCAATCCCGCTTCGAGCGCGCGCGCCTCCCAGATGTTGCCGACCAATTCCTCGGGCGTGAACTCGCGTTTCACCGCCTCCAACACGCGCCACTCCGCGTCCGTCAGCGTCACCATCGCCACGTCCTGTATCTCGGCAGGCACTTCGGCGCGACTGCCCGGCTCCATCCCTCGACGGCGCGTGTGGCCCACACCCAACGCGAAAAGTTTCTTCGCCGGCATCACGCGGAAGTGCGATGCCCCGATGCGGCCGCGCAGAAACTCGCAGTGTCGGCGCATCGAAAATCCGGCGGGCACCTTGAGTGTCGTCCACAGTTTGTAGGAGGAACCCGGTGTCGCTGCGTCGGTCGAACGCGTCACCACGTGGCCGGAGAAGGGATCGCACTGGAAAAGGAAGTCGAACCCCGCGTCCAGATTTTCCTGTGGCAACTCCCACGCCACAAGCGCGCCCTGCGCGAGATTGGTCGCCAGCAACGTCTGCCGCACACGCCGTATCACGCCCGCGCGCAGCATGCCTTGGATGCGCTCGATGACGGTCGCCAAGTCCACGCCCGACTGGCGCGCAATCTCGCCCAGTGGATCGCGCTGAAAACCCTGCAGACGATCCTCACCGATGGCGAGGATGCTCGCATTGATGGGATCGGCAATCGCCACGGGCACTGTCGCCAAAGTCATGCCCCACTCTTTCAAGTCGCTGTCCATTGTGCCAAGTGAATTATCAGATCATCGCAGAAACTCTTGCGCGGCCGTGTCGGCAAATCGCAGGCCGTAAGGCGTGAGACGGAACCGCTCTGCCTCGCGCACCGCCATGTCGCGCTGGACAAGTCCGTCCATTTCGCTGGCCCAATGTTCGCGCAGATCGTGGCCGGTCGCGCGCATGAAATCATCGAACGGCCAGCCCGCATTCATGCGCAGACCAAACGCCGCCGTCTCGCCCGCGCGAGCCAGTGGCGTGAGTTGCTCGGCCTCCTCGGTCGGCCGTTCGTCGCGTTCCAGCCGCTCGCAGTACTGGCGCGTGTTGGCGATGTTGCGCGTGCGAATGTGGTTTGTGTAACCCGTGGCGCTGGGGCCGACACCGTGATAGGCACCGCCGCGCCAATAGTTGATGTTGTGACGGGACGCACGACTGGGAATGCTGCCGGGCATGGCGCCCGTGTCCCGTGCAAAGTTGGCGATCTCATACTGGTGCCAGCCGCGCGCCTCCACAAACTCGATGAGCCGGTCGTACATCTCACAGGCGCGCTCCTCGTCCACGTCGAATTGACCGGCCCGAAGCTGTTCGTAGAGCGGCGTGTCCTGCTCGTAAATCACCTCGTACACGGAAAGGTGCTCCGGCTGCAATGCCGTCACCTCGCGCAGACTTTCTTCGAACTGCTCGATTGTCTGCGATGGGATCGCGAACATGAGATCGAGGTTCACGTTGTCAAAGCCCGCCGCGCGCAGGATGTCGTACGACTTGAAAACCATCTCGCGCGTGTGCACGCGGCCCAAGCGATCCAGCAGCACTGCATCCAGTGTCTGCACGCCCATGGAGATCCGGTTGACGCCGCCCGCGCGCAACAACTGCGCCTTGTCGGCGGACACCGTGGCGGGGTTGCATTCGACTGTCCATTCTTCCGCGCCCGTCAATCCCAGCCGGCGCATCGTTTCCAAAATGGTTTCCCACTGGCGCAAGTTGAGGATGGACGGCGTGCCGCCGCCAAAGAAAATGGTGCGCGGGGCGCAGTCGCCGGCAATCATTTCCAACTCGCGCACCACAGCGGCCACGTAGCGGTTGACCGTCTCGCCATCCGGCGCGTGCGAAAAGAAGGCGCAGTAACTGCACTTGGAAGCGCAGAAGGGAACATGAACGTAAAGGCTGCTGACGGCCACGCTGCGAGTGTAGCGACGGCGGGGCGGTCGGTCAATTGACACTGCCCCCATCGCGCCCTACCGTGGGCGCGTGTTCAAGCTGCGCGCGCCTTACAAGCCAGCGGGCGACCAGCCCGCAGCCATCGCGCAACTGCTCGCAGGCATTCACGCAGATGCCCGGCACCAAACGCTGATGGGCGTCACCGGTTCCGGCAAGACCTTCACGATGGCCAATGTCATCGCGCAGTTGCAGCGCCCGACGCTGGTGATCTCGCACAACAAGACGCTGGCCGCGCAGCTCTACTCGGAGTTCAAAGGGTTCTTCCCGGAAAACGCGGTAGAATATTTCGTCAGCTATTTCGATTACTACCAGCCGGAGGCGTACATGCCGCACACCGACACGTTCATCGAGAAGGACTCGTCGGTGAACGAAGAGATCGAGCGCATGCGGCTGGCGGCCATGAGTTCCCTGCTCTCGCGGCGCGACGTGGTGGTGGTGGCGAGCGTCTCCTGCATCTACGGCATCGGCAGCCGTGAAGATTACGAGGCGCTGATGTTGCCGCTGCGTGTCGGGATGGAATTGCGACGCGAGACGCTGCTCTCGCGGTTGGTGGATCTGTTGTACACGCGCAACGACATCGCCTTCGAGCGTACGCAATTCCGCGTGCGCGGCGACACGGTGGACATCTGTCCCGCCCAGACGGGCCAGGGTTTGCGCGTGGAATTTTTTGGCGATCAAGTGGAGCGCCTCTCCAGCTTCGACCGTCTCACCGGCAAGACCACCGGCACGCTGGAGCATTACACCATCTTCCCCGGAAAGCAGTTTATCACCCAAGCTGACAAGATGAAACGTGCGATGGGCACAATCCGCGAGGAGTTGACGGAGCGCATCCAATGGTTCGAGCAGCGGCAGAAATTGCTAGAGGCGCAGCGCATCAAAATGCGCACGGAGTACGATCTGGAGATGATGGAGGAGCTGGGCTACTGCAGCGGCGTCGAGAATTATTCGCGCCACATCAGCGGCCGCGCGGCGGGTTCGCGCTCGCACACGCTCATGGATTTCTTCCCGAAAGATTTTCTGCTGATCCTTGATGAGTCGCACGCGACCTTGCCGCAGTTGCACGGCATGTACGCGGGCGATCGTTCGCGCAAGGAGGTGCTGGTGGAGCACGGCTTCCGCCTGCCCAGCGCGCTGGACAATCGGCCGATGCACTTCCCAGAATTCCAGAGCGTGCAAGGCCAGACGATTTACGCCAGCGCCACGCCGTCTCCGCTGGAACTAGGTTGGTCCGCTGGGCATGTGGCTGAGCAGATCGTCCGGCCCACCGGATTGGTGGATCCGATCGTGACGATCAAACCGTTGCAGGGACAGATTGACGATCTGATCGAGCAATCGCGCCAGCGCACGAGCCGCAAAGAACGCGTGCTGGTGACCACGTTGACCAAGCGCACGGCGGAGGAGTTGACCGATTACCTGCGCGACATCGGCATCAACGTGCGCTACCTGCACAGCGAGATTGACGCGCTGGAACGCGTGGAGATCCTGCGAGCGCTGCGCAAGGGAGAATTCGATGTACTGGTGGGCATCAATCTGCTGCGCGAAGGGCTGGATCTGCCGGAGGTGTCACTCGTGGCCATCCTCGATGCGGACAAGGAAGGTTATCTGCGCAGCACCACGTCGCTGATACAGACCGCGGGGCGAGCCTCGCGGCATTTGGCCGGCGAGGTCATCCTGTACGCCGATGTGATGACGCGCAGCATCCAGCAATTTCTGGCCATCACCACCTATCGCCGCGAAAAGCAACTGGCCCATAACAAGGCGCACGGCATCACGCCGCGCAGTGTCAGCCGAGCGGTTGAGGAAAGCCTCGCCATCCGTCAGGAGACCACCGACAAGGCCATGCAGTTGCTGCGCGAAGGCGGCGACTTGGATGTCACGCAGACGATGCGCGATCTGGAGCAGGAGATGATCGCGGCTTCTGAGCAGTTGGAATTTGAGAAGGCTGCGCTGATCCGTGACCAGATCAATCAGTTCAAACACGGACTGGGCGAGGCGACCATCGGCCCGCAACGGCGCACCACGTATCCCACGGACAAACGTCGGCGACCCGCATCGCGTTAGCGCCGGTAGCCTCAGTTGCGCGAAAGATCGTCGGGCGCCTGAGCCATCAGCCGGTGGATGCCGCCCTTCTCGACCATGACGTGCTGCCAGAGCTGCTGCGGTTTCACATCGAAGACATGTTCCAGTTTGGTGTGATGCACCAGCCATGAGGAACGCTTCATCTCATCATCCAACTGGCCAGGCCCCCAGCCGGAGTAGCCCGCAAAAACCCGGATGCGTTGCGTGATGGAAAACGAGCCGCCCAACTCCAGCAGGTCATCTAATGAATGTCCCAAGCTGAGATTGGGCATGACGTTGGCGCTCGGCAGAAAGAGATCGGAATGCAGAAAACTCAGCGCCGACGGCTGCACTGGCCCGCCGACGTAGAGGTCTTGCTCGCGCAGTTTTTCGGGCAGATCCGCCACGAGCATGTCGCCCACGTTGTTATCGCTTTGCCGATTGAGCACCAGACCAAAAGCGCCCTCCGGCGAATGCTCGCACAGGAGCAGCACGGTGCGATTGAAAAACGATCCGGCAAGGTTGCCGCCATCCAGAATCAACTGGCCTTTGAGGGATTTGAAACCCTTGCTCATCTCCGAGGCAATATGGACTACGCTTGCCGTGCTGGCAACACCGGCTACACTTGTCCCATGCGCAAAATCGCCTGTGCCTTGTTGGGCGTCTTGTTATTGCTCGCCGCCGGCTGCGCGAGCTACAGCGGCAATCGCGAGTTCGTGCCCGGCCGTGGCTGGGTGCCTGTCGCCTCCAGTTTTTTCGGCAGATAATTTACCGCACCAACGCCAGCGCAGCCTCGACCATCTTCTCTGCGGTCAGGCCGTGTTTCTTGTATAGCTCTTCAGCCAAATAAGCGGACTGGCCAAACTCACCGTGGATGCCCAGCGAGGTCATCCGATGCGCGATGCCAGCCCGCGCCAGCGCGTGGCTCACCTGCGCGCCCATGCCGCCCACCACTTGATGATCTTCAATCGTCACGACGCGGCCTTGCGCGGCTTGCACCGCGGCACCGATGGTCGCCACGTCCACGCGATTGATGAACGGGTTGTTGATGACGGTGGCGCTCACGCCTTTTTCCGTCAGCAATTTCCCAGCTTGAATCGCCTTGTCGAGAAGCACGCCGCAACCGATCAACACGACATCGTTGCCCGACTGCAACACCTGCGCCTTGCCCCACGGATAGCTCGCGCCCGCCACCCAGTGCAGCGGATAATTCTCGCGGCCCACAAAAAAGATGCAGCTCTCGCCGTCGTGCCCCGCGTTGCGTTCGTCACTGATGCGGCGGATGGCCTCGTGCATGAACGCCTCGGCTTCATCTGAGCAACTCGGGGCCACCACCACCGTGTGCGGGATGGCGCTGACGGCGGCGAAGTAGGTCGTCGCCTGATGGCTGGCACCGTCGGCTGCGTCCTGAAAACCCACGTGCGAAAACATCGCGATGACCGGCGCCTGCGAGAGCGCCGCCATCGTCAGCGGCAGATTGCCTTTGGTGACACCGAACTGGCCGAAGGTGTCCACGATGGGAATGAAGCCCGCCTTGGAAAAACCAGCGGCGGTGCTGATCATGTTCGCCTCGGCGATGCCCACCTCGATGCAGCGGTCGGGAAAACTTTTGTGGAAAAGACTGATGCCCGTGGAACCCTGCACATCCGAAGAGATGGAATAGACCGGCAACCCCTCCTGCGCCGCACGCACAGCGGCCTTGGCCAACCCCGCCTGCACCTTGTCTTTTTTCACAGCCGGTGCGGCAGCAGCAGGCGCAGTGGCGGCCTTGGCTTTTTTCGCCGCCTCTTTCTGTTCCCAATCAGTGCGCAGTGACTGCGCCCAGTTTAGCAATTCCGCCGGCACCGATTGGCCCGCGTAAATCTCGGTCATCCATTCGACAATCTTTTCGCCGTGGGCCAGCGGAAAGCCATGGCCGCCCGCCGCATTCTCCATCGTGGACTTGATCCCGTAGCCTTTGATCGTCTTCACCCAAAGACACACCGGCTGTTTGGAATTTGCCCGCGCCAGTTGCACGGCTGTCTCCATCGCATGATAGACCGCCTCCAAATCGTGGCCGTTGGGCACGTTGATGACGCGCCAGCCCAGCGTGGCCATCGCTGCCAGCGTGGGCTGCATGGAAAATGAATCCTGCGTGATGCGACCAGAGAGTTTGGTGTCGTTGTCCGAAAGGATGAGGACGAATGGACTGACGCGACCCTTGGCCGCGAGGCCGGGAATGGCGGCGAACGATTCCTTGGCCTCGCCCTCCATCGCCGCGCCGTCGCTGACGGTGCAGATGGTCACACGATCATTGCCCGCCACATGATCAGCGATGGCCAAGCCTTGCGCCTGCGGCAATCCTGAGCCGAGCGGCCCGTTGCTGATAAGCACACCCTCGGGGTTGATGTGCGATTCACCGTGGCCCGTCAGCTTGCTGGCGATGCTGCGAAAGCCGCGCAACGTTTCCAGCGTCATGCCGTCAAAGCCGCAGTTGGCGCGCAGCGCGTAAACGCCATTCTCCGTGTGCCCCGCGTCGTTGACAAAATTGTAGGCCGCGTGCCACGGACGATCTTTCGTGGCGAACATGATGGCGTGGATAACCGCCATCGTCTCGGCAAACGCAGCCGGGCCACCCCAGTGACAGGCCGCGCCGCCCACCACCGCGTGTACGTCCATCAAGGCCACCAACGCACGCGTCGCGCGCGGGTCGGCCACGGTCACAGGTTGTCCTGCGAGATTGGTGATGGTAACGGCGTACTTGGGTGCGCCTGACGGTGTGCCCGCCAGTTTGCTCTTCAACTTTTGCGGCGCCAGTGGCGGCGCTTCGATGGGCTTCACGCCCGCGGCAGCATCGACTCCCATAATGTTTTAAGTGGTCAAGATTCTCCGGACGACGGGGCGCACTGTAGGGGGCGGCCCAAAAAACAGAAAGTCCGTTTTTCAAGATGGTACGCGCGACAGGGGTCGAACCTGTAACCTACGGCTTCGGAGGCCATCGCTCTATCCAGTTGAGCTACGCGCGCAGCCGAGCTTGTTTACGGGATGGGAGAGAAAATCGCAAATGGATTTCCCGGCGCAGGCGCGGTGAGAATTCAATCCGCCCACTCCGCGATTGAAAAGGCCGGCCAAATCCATTACGAACGCGGGCGACGGCGGATTGCTCCAGTCCGCCCGCATCAAATGTCCAACGACACCACCAACGAGCCGGCGCGCGATTTCATCCGCGATATCGTGCGCGAAGATGTGAGCGCGGGGCGCCATCAAAAAATCGTCACGCGCTTCCCGCCCGAGCCCAACGGCTACCTGCACATCGGCCACGCGAAAAGCATCTGCCTTAATTTTGGCATCGCCGCCGAGAACAGCGGCATCTGCAACCTGCGCATGGACGACACCAACCCGACCAAGGAGGAGGTCGAGTACGTCGAGTCCATCCAGCACGATGTGAACTGGCTCATCGCGGGCTGGGCCGACGAGCGGTTGGGTTTGAAACCGAAAGGCAAGTTGCCTCTCGCACAGACGCTCGACGGGCGCGCTGATTATTATCTCGGCGCCACATCGCCGACTGCCGGCGCAGTGCTCGAACCTTTTTACGCCTCCGATTATTTCGAGCAGCTCTACGAGTACGCTCTGCAATTGATCCGCAAAGGTGTGGCGTATGTGTGCGACCTCTCACCGCAGGACACCGATGCGTATCGCGGCGCGCCGGATCGCGCCGGTCAGGAAAGCCCGTTCCGCAACCGCACGGTGGCGGAGAATCTGGATCGCTTTCAGCGCATGAAGGCGCGCGAATTCCCCGACGGCACCTGCACGTTGCGCGCGAAGATCGATATGACCTCGCCCAATGTCTGGCTGCGCGATCCGATTATCTATCGCATCCGCCACGCCGAACATCATCACACCGGCAACGCGTGGTGCATCTATCCGATGTACGACTTCGCGCATTGCCTGAGCGATTACATCGAAGGCATCACGCACTCCATCTGCACGCTGGAGTTCGAGGTGCACCGTCCGTTGTACGATTGGATTCTCACCGAGCTGGGCTTGCCGCGCACGCTGCCGCATCAGTACGAGTTCGCGCGGCTCAACCTCACCTACACCATCATGAGCAAGCGCAAGCTGCTGCAGTTGGTGAAGGAGCGGCGCGTCACCGGCTGGGATGATCCGCGCATGCCCACCATCGCGGGACTGCGCCGACGCGGTTATCCCGCCGCGGCCATCCGCCATTTCTGCCGCAGCATCGGCGTCACCAAATACAACGGCACCACCGACGTGGCGCTTTTGGAGAACAGCGTGCGCGAGGATCTCAACAAGACTGCGCTGCGCCGCTGCGCCGTGTTGCAGCCGCTGGAAGTCATCATCGAAAACTATCCCGTTGGTCAAGTGGAGGAACTCGATGCCGTCAACAATCCTGAGAATCCCGCCGATGGAACGCGGCGCGTGCCCTTCTCGCGCCGATTGTACATCGAGCAGGATGATTTCCGTGAGGTGCCGCCCAAGAAATATTTCCGGCTCGCCCCGGGACAGGAAGTGCGACTGCGCTACGGCTACATCATCAAGTGCGAGCGCGTGGAGAAGGACGCCGCCGGCCAGATCGTGCGCGTGCATTGCAGCTACGACCCCGCCACGCGCGGCGGCAACACGCCCGATGGCCGCAAGATTAAAGGCACCATCCACTGGGTCAGCGCCGATCACGCTCTGTGCGCCGAGGTGCGCCTCTACGACCGTTTGTTCACGCGCGAAAACCCGGATGCGGACGGCAACTTTCTGGACTGCCTCAACGCCGACTCGCTCAAGGCCATCACCGGCTATCTCGAACCCAGCCTCGCCGCCACGCAGCCCGGCGACCGTGTGCAGTTCGAGCGTCTGGGATATTTCTTCGCCGACCCTGTGGACTCCAAGCCCGGCCAGCCTGTCTTCAATCGCATCGTGGGCCTGCGCGATTCTTGGGCCAAGCTGGCCGCCGACTAGTTTTCGTCCAGCGGCCAGATCGGGCGGCGCAGGTGTTTGAACGGAAACCGTTTCAGATTGCTGCTGCACGGGCCGGGTGTGTCCACCCAGAAACTGCGCGCGGCAATGGGATCGTAGGCGCGCCGATGCGCCACGGCAGCCTTGACCACGATGACGCTGAGTTGCGCCGGATCAATCCCCTGACTGCGCCACTGGCCCAAATCAAACGGTGCTGTCTTGTGACTCGTCAACAAGAGCAGCAAGCCGCCATGCCGCACCACCGCACAGGCGCCCATGTCGAAGCGATCGCCGCACAGCGATGCGAGATGGCTTTGCTTGTCCTCCAATTCAAACATCCCATCGCGCCGCGACACCAGCTCCACATCGAGCGTCAGCGGCCCTTCGTCGAGCCGACTGCCTCTGCCGCCGATGGGCAGCGTCAAGCGGCCGCCAATCGGCACCGCTTGCAGTGCGGTCACCGCAGCGGGATCGTTGATGCACATGGCTGCGTTCTGGATTTTGTGCGCCACGAGCGCACGCAGGCAACCCGTGCAATCGCCGGGTGCACCGCCGCCAATGTTGTCGGACGGCTCCACCAGCACCGTCAACCCGGCTTGCGTCGGAGTGAGTCGCGCCATCACCGACTCCAACGGTTCGTCCATGCCGCGACCGTGTTCTTTAAGCGACTCGGCCAGCCGCTCCAACGCGTCCAAGTGCGACTGCGCTTCCTCATCCAAACCGCGTGTGATGATCTGAAAACTCAATCCCGTGTCGGGCGTGTCGGCAAAGGCGAAGCCCGCGGCGATGTTCACCGCCCAAATGTCGCCGCCTTCCATCGCGCGCGCTGCGGCGGCGAGGGATTTCATTGGCTCATCGGCCGTGCCCGTGCCAGTCGGTGGCAACACGATGGCAGTTTGCCTCAGCACCATCCGGGGCCGCCCTTCCGTGAATTGCCGCGCCAGCAATGCAGCGGCGCGCACGGCGGCTTCGCGCGCATCGGTGTGCGGGTTTTCGCGGTAGGCCACGAGGCAATCCGCCTGCGTGGTCATCGCTGCGGAAAAATTTGCGTGCAGGTCGTACACGCCGAACACTGGTGTGCTCGGGCCAATCAATCGGCGGATGCGAGAGAGGATCTCCCCTTCCACATCGGGGTGGCTGCGGGTGACCATCGCGCCGTGCAAGATGAGCAACACGGCGTCGCAGTCCGGACGCCACGCGGACTTGAATCCGTTCCAGAAAGTTTCGAGGACTTCATCCTGCACCGTGGCGCTGGGCACAGCGCGGCAGTCCATGGCGGGCACGATCTCCCAGCCTTGCGCGCGCGCAAACTCCAGCGCGCCGCCCATCGGCGAACTGTCGCCCGCGCAGGCGAGCAATTCATCGCCACGACGGATCTGAAAATCCGCCAGCCGCGTTTCGCCTTCCAGAAACGTGTGGGTCTCGTGGAAAAGTCCGGCGATGAGAACGCGGGGTTTCACAGGATGCCGTGTTTGCGGAACACCTCGGCCACGGAGACGCCGGCGGCCAGCTCGTCGCGCACGGTGTTTTCGCCGCTGGCTTTTTCTGCGGCCAACCGCATGGTTTCTGGCGCGATCTCGGTGGGGATGATGACCACGCCGTCCTCATCGCCGATAATGTAATCGCCGTTCTTCGTCGCCACGCCATCCAGAATAATGGGGCGACCAAACTCCACGACGTCAATCCGGCCTTTGCTGTCGGCGGGCGTGCAGCCAATGCCGAACACGGGGAAAGGCATTTCGCGCAGTCGCCAGAGATCGCGCGTGCAGGTGCTCATCACGATGCCGCGCACGCCTTTGGCCAGACAGGCGGTGGAGAGCAGCTCGCCCCAGAAGGAACATTGCTTGTTGTGTCCGGCATCCACGACCAGCACATCGCCTTTGCGCATCGTATCAATGGCGGCCATCTCCAGCTTGTACGGCTCGGCGGGGATGGTGTCCACGCTCACGGCGCGCGCGGTAAAGACGCGGCCGCAGACTTTTTGCGTGGGCGTCAGCGCGTGGATGTCGGCACTGAGCGTTTGCTGGCGGTGACCGAGGGTGTCGAGCACGTCGGCAACAACGGCAGCGTACAGGGTTTCCAGTAGGGCGATGGGATCGGGTGACGTCATGAGTGGGCGCGATTGTGCCCGACGCCACGGCTTCAAGTCAACGGTCAGTCCGGCCTGTGAAAAGATCCATCCCGCCCAACGGCAGGAGCAACAGTTGGCCAAAGACCGACACTCCCATCGTCAGCAGGAAGGTGAACAGCATGAAGGCCATCTTAAAACGATCGCCCATCTTGACCATCTCCGGGGCAGATGCAATTGGGGCGAGCATCACGAACGCCGCCAAGACCAGCAGACTGCCCATCACCAGAAAGGCGGAGAGGCGGGCCAGTCGGTGCGCGGTGTTTGCCGGACGGCTGGGCAGATTGACAAAGCTCAACACCGAGCCTGCGATGACCATCAGCATCCAAGCGAGCATTCCAAAACCTAACAGGACCGAATCCTTGAACGACTTGAAGACTTGCACCAGCGGCAGGCCGTTGTCGGGAATGAACCAGAAGAGACAGAGGAACCCGCCGCCCACCACGGCGAGGATGAATGCGAGTTTGTTTGCCGGCCGATAATAGCGGGTGCCTGCGCCCATCAACAAACAAGTCCAGCCGACGAAGAAAATCATCGTGCCCGCCGCGAATTGCCCATCAAACCGGATTTCGTTGGCAAAAATCTCCCCACCGAGTTGGCCGACCGCGTCATCGTCAAGCTCGCCGAAGCCGGAGTTGGATGAGGCGACCAACCTGATGATCAGCGACACGCCGCCCAGCGAGAGAAGGACGATGCTGCGGGCAATCGCGCGCGTGGTGTAGGCGATGCTGCACAGCGTGATGCCCAAGATGAGTGGCAGGATGGCTTGAACGATGGCCATGCCGGGCTTGCCCTCGAACATGAACGTGGGAAACATGAAACTGCTGGCGGAGCTGCCCATCATGCCGCCCGCGGGATTGTAAACCGGCAGCAGTGCCGACAGGGTCAGGAGGATGCCCAGGATCAGCACCAGTTTGCATTTCTGTTGCTCCTCCGCATACGCCGGCACGGGACGCGGGCCAGCGGCGCTGGATGAGCGAGGTGAAGGCGGCGGCGGTTTGGAATAATGGCCGCTGCCCTCTGCGATGCCTTCCACTTGCGCCAGCGGAATCCAGTCGGCAAGGCCATCGTGCCAAGCGCTGTCGGTGGAGAGCAGCGTTCCTTCGGAGAGATACTGTTTGGCGTCGGCCAATGAATAGGGGCCATAACGTTGGCCAGCCCGATCGATATGGATTTGGATTTCCATCGCCGCTTTGGGTTGTGCGGACGCTACACAACAGACACCGCTGGGTCAACGGAGCGCGTCAGCTCTCGATGACGTTGATCTCGACCGGCTCGACCTTCACCCCTTGCCGTTCCAGCCACGCAACCGCTTTCTGGATGTCATTGGATTTGCCTTCCAACTCCAGACAGACGATGCCGATCTCATCGCGCACCTCGGCCTGGCGCACATTCGGGATGAGATGAAATTTGGTGGCCGCTTCCCAGATGACCGGCCGCGTGATCAGGCGCGGCGGAAACATCAACCACAGCCGCCTAGCCTGGCGACCGTCGGCCTTGGATTTGGTTTTCTTGCGCGGCGCCATGTTCGATTGCTTAACCGCCGGCGATGGCGGGGATGATGCTGACCTCGTCGCCGTCCTTTAACGGGGTCTCTTTGTTCTGCAGAAAGCGGATGTCCTCTTCGTTCACGTACACGTTGACGAAGCGGCGCACTTCGCCGTTGGAATCGAGCAGGCGCTCTTGGATGCCGGGAAAGCGCGTCTGCAAATCGAGGATGGCCGCGCCGATGTTGGTGGCGCTGGTCTCCACCACTTCTTCGTTGTTGGTCAACTTGCGCAGCGGCGTGGGAATGCGGATTGTGGCGGACATGATTAGCGTGAGATCATCTGTGCCTCTTTTTCCACCAACGCATCAAACTCGCGCAGGCTGGGCCGGATTTCGCGCGTCTGCCCGACGTGGCCCGCGACGGCGTCCAGTGTCTTGAGGCCGTTGCCGGTGATGCACAACACGGCCGAATCGTCGGCGGGAATCTTGCCCGAGGCAATGAGTTTCTTGGCGCAGCCCACAGTGACCCCGCCAGCAGTCTCCGAAAAGATGCCCTCGGTCTCCGCCAGCAACTTGATCCCCTCGCGGATCTCGTCGTCCGTCACGTCCTCCGCGGCACCGCCGGTTTCCTTGAACACCTTGAGCGCGTAAAAGCCATCGGCCGGCGTGCCAATGGCCAGACTCTTGGCAATGGTGTTGGGCTTGACCGGCTTGAAAAAATCCAGCCCCGCTTTGTACGCCGCACTGATGGGCGAACAACCCGTCGCCTGCGCGCCATGCACAGAATACTCCCCGTCCTCGACCAGCCCGATCTTCACCGCCTCCTGATAGCTCTTCTGGATCTTGGTGAGCAACGAACCCGAGGCCATCGGCACCACCGTGTGGCGCGGGATGCGCCAGCCAAGCTGCTCGACGATCTCAAAGCCCTGACTCTTGGAACCCTCCGCGTAATACGGCCGCATGTTCACGTTCACAAAGGCCCAGTGATATTTGCCGGCAATCTCCGCGCAGAGCCGGTTCACCTCATCATAATGCCCTTTGATGGAGATGACATTGGCGCCGTACACCAGCGAGTTAATCACCTTGCCCTGCTCCAGATCCGACGGGATGAACACGAACGCCTTCATCCCCGCAGACGCCGCATTGGCCGCGACGGAATTGGCAAGATTGCCCGTGGACGCGCAGGCCACCACATCGAAACCCAACTCGCGCGCGCGGGAAAGCGCCACGCTCACCACGCGATCCTTGAACGAGAGCGTGGGATAATTGACCGCGTCGTTCTTGATCCACAATTCGCGGATGCCCAACTTGCGCGCCAACCGATCCGCGCGCACGAGCGGCGTGAAACCCACTTGCAATCCCACCGTCGGCTCGCCGGCCACCGGCAGCAATTCGCGGTACCGCCACATCGAGTGCGGACGCGACGCCAGCGCCTGTCGTGTCAGTGATTTCTTGGCGCGGTCGTAGTCGTACACGACCTCCAGCGGCCCGAAGTCGAACTCGCACACGTGCCGCGCTTCCAAGTCGTACGTGCGACCGCATTCGCGGCACCGCAACGCCTGCATGAAACCTTGTGTCTTCGCCATATCGTTCCCCGTTCCTTCTCCGATTGCGGGCAACAAAAAAGCCCGCTCGATAAAAATGAGCGGGCTACAGCTAGACTAGCTACATTAGCCACTCATTTTCCCGACGTTGCCGCCGGCTGGATTTGGCACCTTGACATCGAAACCGCGCGGGTCTCAATCGGTTGCCGTGGCATCAACGGGCCAGTCCCCTCCGCCACTCGCAATGAGCGCCCCAAATGGGCGTGGTGACGTTAATGGACACAAGACTGGCGTCAACCCAATTTCAGTCGGCAATCTCGCCAACGAAGCCTTGCTGGCGCAGGGCTTCGTACAGCACCAGCGCGCAGCAGTTGGAGAGATTGAGCGAGCGAGCCTGCGCGTTGAACATCGGGATGCGCAGCCAGCGGTCACGGTGCGCCTCCAACAACGCGCGCGGCAATCCCGCTGTCTCGCGGCCGAACACGAGGTAATCTTCCGCACCAAATTGCGCCTGCGCATAATGCCGCGTGCCGCTCTGTTCAATGAACCACAGCCGCGCACCCGTTGGCAGCGCGGATTGAAACGCCGCCCAACTCGCCCAGCGATGCCACGTCACGTGCTGCCAGTAATCCATCCCCGCGCGCTGAAGTTGCTTGTCATCGAGCTTGAAGCCGAGCGGTTCCACCAGATGCAATGTCGTCCGCGTGGCCGCGCAGAGCCGCGCCACGTTGCCGGTATTCGGCGGGATTTCAGGTTCGACGAGGACGATGTTCATCGCTCAATCCAGCGCGGAGTCGGCACGTTCGCGCAGCCGTTTGCGCGCCGCGCCTTTCTTGTAATACACCTTCCAGAGCACGAGCCCGCACGCCGGCGCGGTCATGCCCGCCACGCGCCGATCGCGATGCGCGAGGATGCGCTTGATGTCCGCCGCGGCGATCTTCCCCTGCCCCACCTGCACAATCGTGCCCACGATGCCGCGGCACATCTTGTAGAGAAATCCGTCGCCAACGATGGTGAAAGTAATCTGCGATCCGCTGCGGCGAAAGTCGCAGCGTGTGAGTGTGCGCACCGCGTCCTTCAACACATCGCCGCGATTTGCGGCGAGGGATCGGAAGTCGTGCCGCCCCACGAAGAGCTTTGCCGCCGCGCGCATCGCCACCAAATCCAACGCGCGCGGGACGTGCCAGGATTGCGTGCGCAGGATGGGATTGGCCGCGGCGTGATTCCAAACAAGGTAACGATACTGCTTGCCGCTGGCGTCGTAGCGCGCGTGAAAGTCCGGCTTCGCCCGCGCTACGTGCATCACGCGAATGTCGCTGGGCAACCACGCGTTGAGAGCCAGCAACAACAAAGTGTTCGCGGGAAATTTGTATTCCGCGCGCGGCACTTCGAAGTGCGCCACCATGCCCATCGCGTGCACGCCCGTGTCGGTGCGGCTGGAGCTGAGCAACTGCGGCCGGCTGGGAAACAGGCGCGCGAGCGCGGCCTCCACGATTTCCTGAACACCTTTGCCCGTCGTCTGCACCTGCCAACCGACGTAGCCCGTGCCGTCGTAGGCGATCGTCAGTTTGAATTTGATCTCGCTCACGACGCTCACGAAAGTCCGTCGAGATAACTCTGCAACAGGATGGCCGCCGCGCTGCGATCGACTTTTCCTTTTCGGTCTTTGGCCTTCATCCCCGCCTCGGCCAGCATCCGATGCGCCTGCACGGTCGTGAGGCGTTCGTCCCACGTGCGCACCGGCACGGTGATGCTCTCTTTCAACACCGCAACAAATTCCTGCACCTTGAGCGCCGCCGGGCCGTAGCTGCCGTCCATGTTTCGCGGCATGCCCACCAGCACCAGCTCCACCTCTTTCTCTTTCAAGAGTTGTTTGAGCCGGAGTAGAAAATCAGCGAACGGTGCTGCCGGAATAAATTCCAGCGGCTGCGCGAGCATCTTCAGCTCATCGCTCAATGCAACGCCGATGCGGACGGTTCCGTGGTCGAGGGCAAGGATACGCATATCAAAGTGTCTTCATGACTTTCGCAGCGGCGCGCGCGGTCGCCTCGATGTCCGCAGGCGTGTGCGCGGTGGAGACAAACCCCGCCTCAAATTGCGACGGCGCGAGATACACGCCTTCGGTGAGCATGCCGTGAAAATATTTCGCGAAGCGCGCGCGGTCGCTGTGCATCGCGTCGGCCAGATTGTGCACCGGCTGATCGGTGAAGTAGCCGCAGAACATCGAGCCGCAACGATTGAACGTGACGGGCACACCCGCGGACTTCGCCGCATCGCGCAGTCCCGCTTCGAGGGCGGCCCCGCTGGCTTCCAACTGCGCGTAGGCATCGCCCGCGCGAAGTTCCTCCAACGCGGCAATGCCCGCGGCCATCGCCAGCGGATTGCCGCTCAGCGTGCCGGCTTGATAAACGGGGCCGAGTGGCGCGAGGCAATCCATGATGTCCGCGCGGCCGCCGAACGCGCCCACGGGCAATCCGCCGCCGATGATTTTACCGAAGCAACTCAGGTCCGGTTTGATTCCGAATCGTTCCTGCGCGCCGCCGGGCGCGAGGCGAAAGCCCGTCATCACTTCGTCGAAGATGAGCACGATGCCGTTGTCGGCGGTGATCTGCCGCAGGAATTCCAAGTAGCCCGGGCGCGGCGTGAAAAGACCGGCGTTGCCCGGCACCGGTTCAATGATGATCGCGGCAATCTCGCCCGCGTTCGCGGCGATGCTGGCCTTCACCGCGTCCACATCATTGAACGGCAGCACGAGCGTGTGCTTGGCAAAATCCGCCGGCACACCCGCACTGTCGGGATGTCCGAACGTGAGCGCGCCGCTGCCAGCCTTCACGAGCAGATGATCGGCGTGGCCATGATAGCAGCCGTCGAATTTAATAAACTTGTCGCGTCGCGTGAAGCCGCGCGCGAGGCGGATGGCGCTCATGCACGCCTCAGTGCCGGAGTTGCACATGCGCACTTTGTCCACGCTGGGCACATGCTGCTTGATGAGCCGCGCCATCGTGACCTCGGAGGGATTGGGAATTCCGAAGCTCGTGCCGTGATCGGCGGCAGCCTTGATCGCGCCGATGATTTTCGGATGCGAGTGGCCGAGAATCGCCGGGCCCCACGTGCCGACGTAGTCAATCAACTCGTCGCCGTCCACCGTCGTCACGCGCGCGCCCTTCGCCGATTGCACGAAAAACGGCTGGCCACCGACCGCTCGAAACGCGCGCACCGGCGAGTTGACGCCGCCGGGAATGTGCCGCAGCGCCTCGGCGAACAGAGCTTCGGATTGAGTTCGTGTGACCATGTTGGAAATCAGTTCAGACCTCGCGGTAACGTTGCGCAATGGGAATGCGCCGGCCCACGCCGAACGCTTTCGTCGTCACCTTCAAGCCCGGCGCAGCTTGTCGGCGTTTGTATTCGTTGGCGTCAATCAAGCGCACGACGCGCTGCACCGTCTCCGCCTTGAACCCGCCCGCGATGATGTCCGCCGTCGCGCGCCCTTCCACCACGTAGGCTTCGAGAATCGCATCAAGCTCATCGTACGGCGGCAGCGAATCCTGATCAGTCTGATCGGCGCGCAATTCGGCCGAGGGCGGCTTGGTGATCGAGGCCAGCGGAATGATTTCACGCTCGCGATTAATCCAGCGCGCGAGGCGATAGACCATCGTCTTGGGCACATCGCTGATGACGGCCAGCCCGCCGCACATGTCGCCGTAGAGCGTGCAATAACCCACGGCCAGTTCGCTCTTGTTGCCGGTGGTCAGCACGAGCGAACCAAACTTGTTGGAGATCGCCATCAGCGTGACGCCGCGCAATCGCGCCTGCACATTCTCTTCAGTCGTGTCCTCGCTGCGCCCAGCGAAGACAGCGTGCAACCCGTCCTTCAACGTGGCGAATGCGCTTTGAATCGGAACCACGTCGCAGCGAATGCCAAGCCGCTCAGCCAGCGCGCGCGCATCGTCGAGGCTGCCCTGCGATGAAAACTGCGAGGGCATCGAAACGCCGCGCACATTCTCCGCGCCCAACGCCGCCACGGCCAGACACGCCACGACGGCGGAATCAATCCCGCCACTCAAGCCGAGCACGGCAGATTTGAAACCGCACTTGTGCAAGTAATCGCGCAGGCCAAGCACCAGCGCGTGGTGGAGAAACTCCTCGTCCGCGCTGGTCGGCGCAGTCGCGTCCGCGAGCGCATCGGAATCCACCATCAACAAATCCTCCTCGAACGATTTGCCGCGCGCGGCCACGCGACCATCGGCATCCAGCACGAGGCTCGTCCCGTCGAAAATCAACTCGTCATTTCCGCCGACGAGGTTGCAGTAAAAAATGGGCCGCCGAGTTTTGAGCGCGAGACTGGCGAGCATCGCCTCGCGCGTCGCGTGCTTGCCGATATGCCACGGCGACGCGGAGACGTTGATGAGCAACTCCGCGCCGGCCTGCACCAGATCGGCTGCGGGATTGCGGCGGTAACGGCGGTCGCGCCAGAAACCTTCGTCGTTCCAACAATCTTCGCAGATCGTCAGGCCGAGTTGGCGGCCGTGAAACAGAACGGGCGTGTTGGATTCCGCCGGCTCGAAATAACGATCCTCGTCGAAAACATCGTAAGTGGGCAACAGCGACTTCGCGCGCGAGGCAAGCACAACGCCATCGGCGAGCAGCGCGACAGAGTTGGTCGCCGCGCGGCCGGGACGCTTTTGGTTTTCGCCAACGTAGCCGACCAGCAAACCGGTTTTGCCCGTCGCCGCGGCGAGCCGATCGAGCACGGCAAGATTGGCAGCGATGAATCCATTCTTGAGAAGCAGATCGCGCGGCGGATATCCCGTGATGGCCAGTTCGGGGCAGACAACCAACTCCGCGCCCTCATCCACGCCGCGACGGTAAGCCGCGAGAATCTTCGCGGCATTGCCGTCGAAGTCACCGACGGTCGTGTTGATTTGGGCGAGGGCAATCCTCATCACTTGCCAAAAAACACCTCGTCAAATGTGCCCTGCTCGGCGCGGATGACATCGCCGATGTTCACGTTGTTGCGCTTGAACCAATCGCGCGGCACTTCCAGCGCGTACTGCACCAACTCGGTCGCCGATTCGACGGCGCTCTCGTTGAGCGGCTCCAGATCGTGAATCTCCAAGATGCGCCCGGTGCTGCCAATGTACGCGATGGAAAGCGGCACGCTGGTGTTCTTCATGTAAAACCCCTGCCGACTGGGCTGCAGAAAAACAAAGAGCATCCCCTCCCCGTCGGGCAGTTCCTTGCGGAACATCATGCCGCAGCGCCGCTGATGTTCGCGCACGGCGATCTCGGCCGCCACCACCTTGCTGCCGGTTTTGCCGATCAGCAGTTTCATCACGGGCAACTTTGCCTGCGCGACTTTGACTTCATCTACCGAGGTTTCCGCAGTCGCCTGCACATCAACGCCCGCGCCGGTTGAGCCTGTTGGTTTAGCTCCTTCTCCCGGCGTTTTGACTGGAGGATTGTTGTCGGGTTTTCGAGGTCCCGCACCGCAAGCCAAAGCGCATGTAACAACCATCAGCAACAGGGCGTGGCGCATCTTCATGTCGCCAGAGTGGGCCAAGGGCAGCGGGTTGGCAAACATTCCCCGCCTGCGAACAACTTCTGGCCCAGTGTTGAAGAGATTCGCTGGACGCGCCCCCGCTCCCACCTAGACTGAAGAAGTGACCACAGCCAGTCGCCGACAATTTCTGCAGCGTGCCGCTCTCGGCGCGGCGGCACTTGCTGCAGTGGGCGGGCTGCCTGCCGCAAGCGAGACGACACTGCAGCACGTGGTGCATCGCGGCGAAACACTGTCGGGCATCGCGCGCCTCTACGGCACGACCGTTAACGATCTGAAGTTGTGGAATGGTTTGGTGCACGACTTGATCCAGCCGGACCAACGACTGGAACTGCGCCCGCAGTACCGGACGTTGCCGTTGGCCGACATTAATCTGCCGCGCATCGACACCGACAAATGGCGGCATCTCATCATCCATCACAGCGGCACACCGGCAGGTTCAGCGAAAGTCTTCCACGATTTCCATCTGGCCAAAGGCATGGAGAACGGACTGGCCTATCACTTTGTCATCGGCAACGGCAGCCACTCCAAAGACGGACAGGTGGAAGTGGGCGGGCGCTGGCTGCATCAACTCCACGGCGGCCACGTCAGCAGCGAGGTGTATAACGCCAGCGGCATCGGCATCTGCCTGGTGGGCAATTTTGAGAAGGCCCACCCATCGGACAAGCAGTTGGCGGCGTTGGTGGAGCTGGTGGATTATCTCAAGAACAAGACCTTGCAGCGCCGCGCCAAGCTGCACCTCCACCGCGATCTGGAGCAGACGCTCTGCCCCGGTAAACATTTTCCCGCCGACCGCTTCCGCGAGTTATTTGGCTGACCAATCGGTCACGGCTTTGTGACGAGGTGCGACTTGCTTTTGATGGTGAGATCCACCTTGCCGGGAAGTTCCTGGCCGTTGGCGAGGAAGGTGATCTCGCCGGTGATGTGCAGCGTGCTCTCGGTCTCGCGGAAAAGTCCCAGCTCGCGATCGAAGTGCAACGTGGTTTTGGCATCCGCCACCTTCATCTCGCTGTTCTTCACCTTCAATGGGCCGGGCGCGTTGGCATCCATTTCGTAATCCACACTGGTGGCTTTGGCCACGATGAGGTCGAGCGTTCGGCCATCCTTTTCAATCGTCCCCTTGTACTCGTAATCCACTTGGAAGCGCATCGTCTGCCCGCCGCCCAAGCTCATGGATTCCTTGCGCACCCACGTGTCGCCTTTGCTGACGGCTTTGTCGGGCAACTGCCCGGCGAGTTGTTCGGCCTCCTTCTTGAGTTTGTCCGCGTTCACATCGGGCTTCACCAAATCGTTGATGCCATCGAAGGCGCCCTTGGGCATTTCCACCGCGGTCAACCGGCCTTGCTTGTCATAGATGCGCGTAGCGGGCGCCTTCATCGTGGCGCGGAAAACGTCCATCAACATTTCCAACTGCGGCACGGGCGCTTTTTCGTTGGGAGCGGCCGAGTCGAACGTCAACTCCACGCCTCCCGGGAGATTCAGCTTGGCGTTGAGCTTCTTCACCTGATCGCGCACGCGCAGGGAACCGTCCTCCGCGCGTTTGCCCGACGACGATTCCACCACTCGCGTCTGCGCCGTCTTGGTCTCGATGTCCATCCCCGCAATGGTCAGCGTCTGTTGCACGAGGATCTCCGTCTGCACCGTGCGCACCGTGTTTTCAGTGTGCTTATGTTCCAGCGACACTTGCGCCTGCGCCAACGTGGCGGCACAAAGCAAGGCCAGCGGGTGAATGAGGTTGGTCTTCATGCGACCAACGCTAGCACTCTTTTCGTGAGCCGCAAGGCAAAGACTCGCAGTCGGCGCGCCAACCTATTTCGCGGCGTAGTACTCCCTGTACCACGCCACAAACTTGGCCACGCCCGCGGTAATCGGTGTGTTGGGCTTGAACCCGACCCACGCATCCAACGCATCGGTGCTGGCCGCCGTGAGCGGCACATCGCCCGGTTGCATGGGCAAAAAGTTTTTCTGCGCCGTCACGCCCAACGCTCGCTCCAGCGCCGCGATGAAATCCATCAGCGGCACAGGCTGGTTGTTGCCGATGTTGAAGATGCGGTAAGGCGCATTGCTGGTGGCCGGATCGGGCGCGGCAGGATCGTACTGCGGATCCGGCGTCGCGGGCTTATCAATCACGCGGATGACCCCTTCCACGATGTCATCAATGTAGGTGAAGTCGCGCACCATCTGTCCGTGATTAAAAATGTCAATGGGCTTGCCCGCCAAAATGGCTTTGGCGAACAGGAACAACGCCATGTCCGGCCGTCCCCACGGGCCGTACACTGTGAAGAAGCGCAGGCCGGTAGTCGGCAGTCGGAAGAGATGGCTGTAGGCGTGGGCCATCAGTTCGTTGGCTTTCTTCGTCGCCGCATAAAGGCTGATGGGATGATCCACATTATGCCGCTCCGCAAAAGGCGCCGCAGTGTTGCCGCCGTACACGCTGGAACTGCTGGCAAAAGCTAGATGCTCCACGCCGTGATGCCGGCAGCCTTCCAAGATGTTGATGAAGCCCTGCAGATTGGCGTCGATGTACGCGTGCGGATTGGTGATGGAATAGCGCACTCCCGCCTGTGCCGCCAAGTGAATCACGCGCGCGGGCCGCTCCTTCGCAAAAAGCTCGGCCACACCGCAGCGATCGGCCACGTCCAGCTTGTGGAACGTGAAACGCGCATCGCCGCGCAGCCGTTCCAGCCGCGCCTGTTTCAGGCAGACATCGTAGTAGTCATTGAGGTTGTCGATGCCGACGACTTCATCGCCGCGCGCCAGCAACCGCTGGCTGGTGTGCATGCCGATGAAGCCCGCTGCGCCGGTCACGAGAATCTTCATGCGCGGCGTCCCACCGAGTAGTACGTGAATCCACTGGCCCGCATGCGCGCGGGTTCATACATGTTGCGCCCGTCAAAAATCACAGGCTGCTTAAGCGCTTGGCGCACCACATCGAAGTCCGGCGCGCGAAACGCCGACCACTCGGTGACAATCACCAGCGCATCTGCACCAGCCAGTGCCGCCTCTTTGCTTTCGCAGAGCATCAACTCCGGCCGCTCCCCGTAAATGCGCCGCGCTTCCGGCATGGCTTGCGGATCAAATGCCTGCACCCGCGCGCCAGCAGCCCACAGCGCCTCCATCAACACGCGGCTGGGCGCCTCGCGCATGTCATCGGTGTTGGGCTTAAAACTCAATCCCCACACGGCCAGCGTCCGGCCGTGGAGTTGACCGGCAAAATGTTTTTGGATCTTGGCGAAGAGCGTCGTCTTTTGCCGGCGGTTGCGGCTTTCCACCGCCTTGATGATCTCCGCGTCAAAGCCCACTTCGTCAGCGGACCGGATCAAGGCGCGCACGTCTTTTGGGAAACACGAGCCGCCGTAGCCCGCGCCCGGGTAGATGAATTGATAGCCGATGCGCGGATCCGAGCCGATGCCGTGCCGGACCATCTCGATGTCGGCCCCCAGCAACTCCGCCAAGCCCGCCATCTCGTTCATGAAACTGATCTTGGTGGCCAGCATGCCGTTGGCCGCGTACTTGGTCAGCTCCGCGCTGCGTGCGTCCATGACAATCACTATGTCGTGGTTGCGATTGAACGGGGCGTACAACTCGCGCAGCACTTCCTCCGTCTTCCGGTTGCCCGTACCGAGAATGATCCGGTCTGGACGCATGCAGTCGGCCAGTGCCGAGCCTTCTTTTAGAAACTCTGGGTTGGAGGCGACATCAAAAGTTAAGTCCGTTCGATTGCGGCGTTCGAGCACATCCGTCAATCGCGCGGCAATCCCGTCCGCAGTACCGACGGGCACAGTGGATTTGGTGACGACAATCTTGGCGGAGTCCATGTGCTGTCCGATAGTCTCGGCCACTGCCATCACGTGTTGCAGATCTGCTGCCCCATCCTCGGCGGGAGGGGTGCCCACCGCAATGATTTGAATCGAGGCATGCTGCACACCCGCCGCAGCGTCCGCAGTGAATTCCAGCCGGCCCGTTGTTTGGTTTTGCCGAACCAACGCCTCCAGTCCCGGCTCGTAAATCGGGATTCGCCCTTGCTGGAGGCTCTGCACCTTGGCGGCGTCCACATCCACGCACATCACGTGATGCCCCACATCAGCCAGCACCGCACCTTGAATCAATCCGACATAGCCCACTCCAAACACGGTCACTCTCATACAGTTTGTGCCATCAAAAAATCCCGGCATTGCCGGGTGTGAAATTGGTGGAGGCGGCGGGAGTTGAACCCTCTGCCGCAGGTTCGCGAACGTGCGAGAAATGGGCTAAACCAGCGCCAACACGCGCCTTCTGCGGTTCGGTGCTTTTCCGCTGAACGCACGAAAGCGCAAGGAACAGACTGTTCACTGTCCCGTATTGTCCCGTCAAATGGGGGAGGGGGGAGGAAAGTTTCGCCCCCATATCCCATCGTTGATGGGTTGCTTCGCGGGGAATTAAAAC
>SIAW01000130.1 GCA_009695465.1 Pedosphaera sp. | reverse complement strand
CCTTTGCTGATCATGTAGCGCAGGAGGTCGCCGACGCGGTTGGAGTAGCCCCACTCGTTGTCGTACCAACTCACGAGTTTGAAGAAGCGACTGTTCAACTCGATGCCGGAGCCGGCGTCGAAGATGGAGCTGCTCTTGTCGTGGATGAAATCGGTGGAGACAACCTCGTCGGCGGTCCACTCGAGGATGTCCTTGAGGTAAGTCTCGCTGGCCTTTTTCATCGCAGCGGAAATCTCGGCGTAGCTCGTTTCCTTCACGGTCCTCACGGTGAGATCCACGCAGGAGACGGTCGGTGTCGGCACGCGGAACGCCATGCCGGTGAGCTTGCCTTTCACCTCGGGGCAGACAAGGCCGACCGCGCGCGCCGCGCCGGTGGCGGAGGGGATGATGTTGGTGGCCGCAGTGCGTCCGCCTTTCCAATCTTTCTTGCTCGGGCCATCCACGGTTTTCTGCGTGGCGGTATAAGCGTGAATCGTGGTCATCAAGCCTTCCTCGATGCCGAACCCTTCTTTGAGCAACACGTGCACGAGCGGCGCGAGGCAGTTGGTGGTGCAGCTTGCGTTGGAGATGATGTGATGATGGGCCGCGTCGTACTTCTCGTGATTGACGCCCATCACGACGGTGATGTCTTCGTTTTTCGCGGGGGCAGTGATGATGACTTTTTTCGCGCCCGCAGTGATGTGCCCTTTGGCTTTCTCCGCCTCGGTGAAGAGGCCGGTGGACTCGATGACGACATCCACGCCCAGCGCCTTCCACGGCAACTCGGCGGGCGTCTTGGCGCTGACCACTTTGATCTCCGCGCCGTTGACAATGAGCACATCGTCCTCGGTTTTGTCGGGCGCAGATTTTTTGGAACTGACCGTGCCAGCGAAACGGCCCTGCGTGGAATCGTACTTGAGCAGGTAGGCGAGATTGTCGGCCGGCACGATGTCGCCCACGGCGACCACCTGCACGTCTTTGCCAACGAGTCCTTGCTCGACCATCGCGCGATACACCAAACGGCCAATGCGGCCGAATCCATTAATGGCAACTTTGACTGACATAATTAGTGGGTTCCGTTTCCTGATTGGAACCGGGCGGGCATCGTACTGGCGAAGCTCAAAGCGTCAACGAGTAAATTGGCGGTGGTGCCGCAAATCCAATGCGGGATTGACACTCGCAGTCTCGCTGCGAATCCTCACGCCGATCATGTTGCTCTTGGAGATTCGCGACCTCAGAAAAGATTATCGCGCGCCCGACGGCACCACGCACACCGTGCTGGATCTGCCGGAGTTCACGCTCGCCGCGCAGCAGCAAATGGCCTTGAGCGGTTCCAGCGGCAGCGGCAAGACCACGTTGCTGCATTGCATCGCGGGAATCCTCGTGCCCGAAAAGGGACGCATCCGGTTGGGCGAATGCGATCTCACCGCCGCCAGCGAGGCCGATCGCGATCGCTTGCGCGCCGCGCACGTGGGTTACATTTTCCAGACGTTCAATCTGCTGCAGGGATACACTTGCCTTGAAAATGTGCTGATGGGCATGGCGTTTGGTCGCGGGGCCGATCCAAAATTTGCCGCGAGCCTGCTGCAACGTGTGGGGCTGGGCGAAAAACTGGCACACCGCCCGCGCCAACTTTCCGTCGGCCAACAACAGCGCGTGGCCGTGGCGCGCGCGCTGGCCAATCGCCCGCAGTTGGTGCTGGCCGATGAACCCACGGGCAACCTCGACGCCGCCAATGCGCGCGAGGCACTGGCGCTCATCCGCGAGATCTGCACGGAGAACAAGGCGGCGCTCCTGCTCGTGAGTCACGATGCGGGCGTGCTCGCGGCATTTGCCGATCGGCGCGATCTGGATCAACTCAACCGCGCCGCCACCGGCCACGGAGGGGCACGCTGATGCTCGCGCACATCGTCACCAAAAGCCTGCGCCAACACGCGCTCTCCACGCTGATCACCGCCGGTTCCATCGCGCTGGCCACGGGCTTGCTCATGGCCGTGTGGGCGGTGAAGGATCAGTCCATGCGCGCCTTCACCAATGTCACCGGCGGTTTCGACGCGGTGTTCGGCCCGCGCGGCTCGGAGTTGAACCTCGTTCTCTTCAGCGTGTTTCACATGGACAAAGCGCCGGGCACGTTGCCGTGGGCCGACTATGAAGCGCTGCGCAAAGATCGGCGCAACATCAAGACAGCCGTGCCGATTGTGGTGGGCGACAATTTCAAAAACTTCCGCATCGTCGGCACCACGACCAATTATTTCGGCGTGGAATATCAGCGAGGCCGCAGGCTGGCGTTGCAGTCGGGCGGCCGTGAGTTTGCCGAAGGCGCGCAGGAAGCGGTGCTGGGCAGTTTTGTCGCCAGCCGACTGGGACTGCGCGTGGGCGATGTGTTCCAGCCGTACCACGGGCTGGAGTACGATCCCTCGCAGAAACACGAGGCGGACTATTTGGTGGTGGGCATCCTGAAGGCGTCGAACACGCCAGCCGATCATGTGATCTGGATTCCCGTGCTGGGCGCGCAGAACATGCCCGGCCATCGCGCGGAGGCGGCGACGGATATCAGCGCCGTCCTGCTGCAGTTTAACAGCGCTGCGCAAGGGCCGATGTTTGCCGATCAAGTCAACAAGGGCACGCGCGACAAGACGGTGGCGATGATTGCGCCGACGGTCACGCGGTTCTTCCAGCGCTTTGAATGGCTGCGCGTGGTGTTGGGGGCGATGGCGGCGCTGGTGGCGCTGGTCGGCGCGGGTGGCATTCTGGCCAGTCTGTACAACACCTTGAACGAACGTCGGCGCGAGCTGGCCATCCTGCGTGCGTTGGGGGCGCGCCGCACCACCGTGTTCGGCGCGATGGTGCTGGAAGCCGCGACGATTTCTGTGCTGGGTGTGCTGGGTGGATTTGCGGTGTACGCAGTGTGCGTGGGAGCGGCGGCGCATTTTGTGCGGCAACACACCGGAGTCGTCATTGATCCGTGGGAAGCCAGCGCGGTCTTCATCGTGGCCCCAGTGGGCATCGTGATTGCCGGCGCAGCGGCGGGCGTGCTGCCGGCCATCAAGGCGTATCAAACCGACGTGGCGGAAAATCTGGTACCGCACTCCTGATGAAGAAACTGGAATTTATCGTGTGGCTGGTCGCGGCGGGTTTGCTCGGTTGCGATCGCGACCATCATCATGATCACTCCGGCCATGCTGGGCACACGCACGCGGCGCCCAATGGCGGGACGCTGGTGGTGCTGGGCGATGAGGCGTGCCATCTGGAGTTGGTGCATGACGCGGCGAGCGGGCAGTTGACGTTGTACGCGCACCAGTTTCATCCGCAGCGGGCGTACATGAAAATCCCGATGGCGCAGATCGAGGTGAACGCCACCGTGACGAGTGAGTCGCAGGTGCTGGTGTTGAAAGCGGTGGCGAATGAGACGCTGGGCAACTCGGCCACCAACTCATCGGAGTTCGCCACAGCGACGCCGTGGTTGAAGGGGCGAAAAGGTTTTGCAGGGACGATTGCGCGCGTGGAGATCGGCGGCCAGGCTTTCACAAATAAGACTTTCACATTGCCGTGAAGGCTTTAGTTTGGGCGTCATGAAGGAAGAGGGGTTGCCTCTGGTGGCTGCGTTGTTGGTGGCATGCGCATTGATGGCCTGCGCGCCGACGGATTCTCCGGTGACACCGCCGGTGAGTGTGGGTGAGTTGAAGGGGAAAACCATCCAGACGCTGCAACCGCCCGCCACCACCAACACTGTCGCCAAGACAGTGACGCCCATCGTGCCGGTGTTGCCCGATGCCAACGCCACGCTGGCTGTGGTGGACGACAACGGAACTTTGCAGACGGTCACGCGACCGGATCCAGAAAAGATCGGGGACTTTTTGGTCGTGGGTTTTGATCGGCTGGCGTCCTTCAAATACGAGGTGCCCGACGATCCGGTCTCCAATCCCAAGGCCAAAGAGATTCTCCAGAAAAACCAGATCCCAGCGACGATCAAGCAGCTCGACAAAAAACGCGTGGCGCTCAAGGGCTACATGCTGCCGCTGAAAGTCGAAGGCGGCGTGATCACGGAGCTGCTCATCCTGCGCGACCAATCCATGTGCTGCTACGGCGCGGTGCCCAAGATCAATGAATGGGTCAGCGTGCGCATGGTGGGCAAGGGGGTCAAACCGGTGATGGACGTGCCGGTGATGATTTTCGGCACGCTCAAGGTGGGCGAGGTGTTGGAGAACGGCTACCTCGTGGGCATCTACGAGATGGACGGCGAACGGTTGGGCGGCCCGCTCGATCTTTGATCGCCGAGTTTCCCGCGCGCCATGCTCGCTCAGCGCACGTTGGAGTTGACCGTGCCCACTCGGGGTCGCGGGTTTTACGAGATCACCGATCGCGTGGCGGAGGCCGTCGCGGGCGCGGGATTTGTGCAGGGACTGGCGACGGTTCACTTGCAGCACACCTCGGCTTCGTTGCTCATCCAAGAAAATGCGGATCCGGAAGTGCGCCGCGATTTGGAACGGTTCTTCGCGCGGCTCTGTCCGGATGGCGACGGGATTTTTGAGCACACCGCCGAGGGCGACGACGACATGCCCGCGCACGTGCGCACGGCGCTGACGGCGGTCAACCTTTCCATCCCCATCTTGCGCGGGGCGCTCGCGTTGGGCACGTGGCAGGGCATCTATCTTTGGGAACATCGCCGTGCGCCGCATCGTCGCCAGATCGCCCTCCATCTGCTGGGAGAATAGACTGGTGTGCGCTCGCGGCCGGTGGCTTACTTTCTTCGGTTCCACCATGAAAACTTTCACTTACACACGATGGCTTGTCGCTGCGAGCGCGGCTGTATTGGGTTTTACACCGCTGAGCGCAGCGGAGAAATCCGCGATTGAACTGCGCCCGCCCAATGTTGTCTTCATCATCGCCGACGATTTGGGTTACGGCGACATCGGCAGTTATGGGCAGAAGAAAATCCGCACGCCGCACTTGGATCGCATGGCTGCGGAGGGCATGCGCTTCACGCAGCATTACTCGGGCAACGCGGTGTGCGCCCCTTCGCGCTGTGTGCTGATGACCGGTAAACATCCCGGGCACGCGTTCATCCGCGACAACAAACAGTTCAAGCCGGGAGAGGAAGGGCAATATCCGATCCCCGCTGACACGGTCACGCTCGCGAAGCTTTTCCAGCAACGCGGCTATGCGGTGGGCGGTTTCGGCAAGTGGGGTCTCGGCGGACCGGGCACCGAGGGGGAGCCGCTCAAGCAGGGGTTCACGCGCTGGTTCGGCTACAATTGCCAGGCTGTCGCGCACAATTTCTAC
>SIAW01000129.1 GCA_009695465.1 Pedosphaera sp. | reverse complement strand
GTGGGGGTGTAAGGCGGGGTTGGGCAACCAGCCCCGCTTTCTTTTTCACAGGGCAGCGAGGGTGGCGGCGTGGGCGGCGGTCAACGTGGGCAGGACGAGGTCGGGCGCGTGCGCGGCTAGTTCGGCCACGGTGCTTTCGCCGGTGGCGACGGCCAGCACGCGGGCATTGATGGCGCGGGCACAGGAGATGTCGCGCGGGGTGTCGCCGATGACAAGGATTTCGCTGGGGGCCAACTCCGCGCCCAGTGCAGTGCGGGCGTGTTGCAGGGCGAGTTGAGCGACGGCATCGCGGTTTTCCACATCATCGCCGTAGGCACCGAAGGTGAAGTGTTGCCAGAGTTGGAGGGAGCGCAGTTTGAGTTCGGCACCGCGCTGGAGATTGCCGGTGAGCAGCGCGGGCACGGGTGGTGCGGGTAGTGCGGCCAGTGCGGCGAGCAGTTCGCGCACGCCGGGCAGGATCTCGCCGGGATTGTCAGCCAGATAAATTTGCAGCCAGTGCAGGTAGATGTTGTAGAAGCGCTGGAACTGGGCGGGGACCGGCGCGATGGCATGCGCGCAAAAGATGCTGCGGGCGATGTCGTGATCGGTGCGGCCGGCGAAGGAGACGCCGTCGGTGGCGTGGGGCAGATTGAACTCGTCGGCAAAGGCGCGGGCAAAGGCGCGGCGTCCGGCACCGTGGGTGTGGATGAGCGTGCCATCAATATCAAAAAGCACGACGCGAATCATGGGGCGCGCACGATAGGGAGCGGGGCGGCGGGCGTCAAGGTGCGCGGTGGGGCACATGAAATTGTGAATGGGGTCGGCTTGACGACCTGCAGGGTGAGAGCTACGGTCGCGACCATGTTGGGGGCTGGAAAATATCTATTGCTGGCGGGGGCGGCGCTAGGGTTGTTGGGTTGCGTGGCGCCGACGGGATCGGCAGAGGCGGCACGGGCTTCGGTGAAATCACAACCGGGCGAGCACGGTCTGCAAATCTCGCGGGTGATTGACGAGCAGGGGCGCGAGCGGCGCGAGATGCTTTACATCCCGCGCGGCATCCCGCGGTCGTTGATGGAGGCCATTGAATCGCGCCAGCCGGAGAAGGTGCTGGAGATGTCGCAAAAGATGGCGGAGACCGATTTCACCGCCGGCATGTTCGGCGCGAAATGGGTGGCGGCGAATTTCCCGCACAGCCCGGTGCATGGGCCGGTGGCGTGGATTTTGGTGGCGGAGATTTACGAGAAGCGCCAGTTCGGCCAACTGGCCTTTGAGGCGTATCAGACGGTGATTGATAAGTGGCCGGGGTACCCGCGCCGGCGCGAGTTGATGGAGCGGCAGATGCGCATCGCCGACCGGTTTCTGGCTGGGGAAAAATTCAAGTGGAAGTTGCCGTGGCAAGAGGCGGTGTATCTGCCGCTGCCGCGCTGGACGACGCCCACGCGCACGGCGGGCTTGTACCAAAAACTCGTCGGCTCCGCGCCTTACTCGCCCATGGCGGCGGAGGCGCAATTCAAATCGGGCGAAGCCTTGCGCCGCGAGTTGGGCATCCTCTCCACCGCAGAGGACAAGCAGATGGCCATTGATGCCTTTCAAATGGCGGCCGATCGCTACGGTCGCCGCGAGATGGCAACCGATGTCGGCGGTGTCGGCGAGCGACTGGTCACCGCCACTGAAAAAGCCAACAAGGTCTTCACGATGTTGGACACGGACAAGGACGGCAAGCTGACGCGCCAATCCAATCCGGACATTTTTGATTGGCAAGGTTTCACCGTGACGGAGATGGCAGATGAAGCCATCACCAAGCCGGAGATGATTGCGGCGCTGGATCGGCAGGAGCAGATGGTGGCGCAGGGTCGTTATCAGATCGGGCAGATTTATCAGTCGCAGGCGAGCGATGGGTTGTACGACCAGACGGTCTCGGAAAAATCCATCCGCGCGTACAACCTGTTTCTGGACACCTACGCGGTGAAGGGCGGCGACAGTCGCTATGCGCCGCGCGATGGGTTTCAATCCGAGTGGTACAACAAATCTGTGTCGCAGGCGGAATTCAACATCCACAAGATGCGCTTGGAACAGGCTCGCGGAAACATGGCCACCGGCGATTTCTACGCCAAGAAACGCGACTGGACCGCGGCGATGAAACACTACGGCATCGTCGTGCAGGACATGAGCAAGGATGTCGTGCAGTCGTTGACGCCGCAGCGCAAGGCGCTGCATGACACGGCCAACGCGCAGTTTGCCGCGATGTACTCGCGCCGCATCACCGATGGACTGGCGTTGCACCGCACGGCGCGCGTCGCTGAGACGGCCGGCCGCTACAACATCGCGCTGGAACAGTACCGGCGCACGCAGGTCAACCTCGGTTTCCCCGAGGCAGAGATTCGCCAGTACGCCGCCACGCCGAAGGCTGCGGAAGAGGTGCTGCAGATCAACGTGCGCGTGCGCGAGGACATCAGCCGCATCGAATCGGTACTGGCGCGCATCCAAAACCAGCCATGAACTTCGCGCGACACATCCTTCTTTGTTCGGTGGCGGCAGCGTTGCTGGCGTTCACCGGCTGTGCGGGCTATCAGATGGGCCGATCCAGCGGCAAGACGGTGCAGGTTAAATTTTTTGAGAACCAGACCTTGGAGCCGCGCCTACTCGCCGACATCAATCGCGCGCTGCGCCAGCAACTGCAGCAGGACGGCACTTACCGGCTAGTCTCCACCGGCGGCGATGTGGTGGTGAGCGGCGTGCTCAAGCGTTATACGCGCAACGGTGTGAGCTACACGCCCACCGATGTGTTGGCCGTGCAGGATTATCAACTCGTGCTCACCGCGCAGGTGAAAGTGACCGAGGCGGGCACGGGCAAGGTGTTGCTGGACCGTGAAGTGACGGGCGACACCACGTTGCGCGTGGGCACCGACTTGAGCAGCGGCGAACGGCAGGCATCGCCGTTGATCGCGGAGACGTTGGCTGGTCGCGCCCTTTCGCTGATCACCAACGGGGACTGGCCAGTGTCTCCCACGCCTGCGCCCGCGGTGCCAGCGGCTCCTAAAAAAGATTGAACGCTTTGGTGGGCTCCCGAATACTCCGGCGCATGAAAGCCCGCGTCTTCCCTCCGGCATTTGCTCTCTCCGCTGTTGTCGCGACACTGACTCTCCACGCCGGCGACTGGCCGCAATGGCGCGGTCCCAATCGCGATGGCAAGGCGCAAGGCGAAAAAGCGTTGACCACCTTGCCCGCCAGCGCCAAGCCGCTGTGGGCGATTCCCATTGGCAAAGGACAAGGGGGCGCGGTCATCAGCAATGGCAAACTGGCGGTGGTGCACGAGGTGGAGAAGGATGGCAAAAAGCTGGAGGCAGCGCTGCTGCTGGATGCCGCCAACGGGAAGACGATTTGGGAAACGACATTCGCCGAGAGCTGGCAGTTCGGCAACGAGTACGGCCCAGGCCCGCGCTGTTCGGCGATGGTGGATGGCGATCTGGTTTTTGTGCAGGGCGCCAAAGGCGTGCTGGCTTGTCTGCAATTGAGCGACGGCAAGATTTTGTGGTCCACCGATTATGACAAGGATTGGGGCGCCAAATGGCTGGGCGGTAATTTGCCCGGCAGCAAAGGCACGGGCGCCACGCGCCACGGCAACAACGGGCCGCCTGTCGCAGATGACAAACATATCTACGCACCCGTGGGCAGTCCGACCGGGGCGAGCTTGGTGGCGTTCGAGAAGCGCACGGGCAAGATGGTGTGGAAGAGCGGAACGGATTTTGCGGCGTACGCGGCGCTGATGTTGGGCGAGCTGGGCGGTGTCAAACAAGTGGTGATGGCCAGCGCGGCGGCGCTCTCGGGCTTTCGTGCGAGCGATGGCAAGCAATTGTGGAGCGTGCCGCTCAAGACCGATGCGGCGCGCAACATCGTCACGCCGATTCTGCAAGGCGACACGGTGACGGCGGCGAGCTTCTCGGTGGGCGCGTTCCAGTTGCGCATCCGCAACACGGGCGATGGTCAGGAGACGGATCAAGTCTGGGCCACGCGCGATGTGCGCACCAACATGTCCACGCCCGTGCAGCAGGGCGCGCAGTTCTACGGACTGGGCACGGGCACGCAGGCGACCACGTTTGTCTGTGTGGATGCGGCCACGGGCAAGCAGCGCTGGAGTCAGCCGGGGTTCTCGGAGAACGCGTCCATCATCAATCTGGGCGGGCAATTGCTGGTGCATACCTCGCCGGGCGAGTTGGTGCTGGTGCAGGTCAATCCTGAGAAATATGTGGAGCAAGGCCGCATGCAGGTGAGCGGGCGCACGTGGCATTTCCCGGCGTACGCCAACGGCGTTCTGTACGTGAAGGACAACCGGCAACTGGCGGCCATCCGGCTGGCTCCGTAGTGTGGCGCCACGATTGTTGATGACAACGGGCCGGCAGCGGGTTTTTAATCACCCGCACCCCAAACCATCTCCCTGATTGAGCGACACCGAACAATATCTGCAGAGCGTTTCAGCCAACGGCGACACCGTTGACATCTCCGCGTTGGTCAATCACATCGTCCAGGATTCGCTCGTCGCCAAGGCCAGCGACATCCACATCGAGCCGTGGGAAGACATCTTGGGCGTGCGCATCCGTTGCAGCGGCATCCTGCAGGAACTGGTTTACATCCCCAAAGAATTTCACCCGCTGATCTGCGGGCGCATCAAGGTGATGGCCAACATGGCCAGCCACATGAAGGACGTGCCGCAGGACGGCAAGGCCGCGCCGCCGGAATTCAAGGGCGTGCAACTGCGCGTGTCGGTGTTCCCCACGGTGCGTGGCGAGAAGATTGTCATCCGTATTTTCAATCCCAAGGCGCGCACGTTCGACATCCACAGCCTGGGGTTCGATGAGGAGACGCTGGGCAAATATATCAAGGTGCTTAACAAGCCCACGGGATTGGTGTTACTCACTGGGCCGACGGGTTCCGGCAAGACCACGGCAATCTACGCCTCCATCGGTTACCTCTTGGAGAAACACCAGAACACCGTGGCCATCGCCTCGGTGGAAGATCCGGTGGAGCAAAACCTCATGTGGGTGAACCAGGCGCAGTTGAATCCGCCACAGGATTTCACCTACGTCACTGCGTTGCGCTCGTTGATGCGGCAGGATCCAGAGGTGATCATGATCGGCGAGATCCGCGATGTGGACACCGCCACCATCGCCGTCACCGCGGGCATGACGGGGCACTTGGTCATCAGCACCATTCACAGCGGCACCACCTCCGGCGTCTTTGCTCGATTGATCAACATGAACATCGAGCCGTTTCTGCTGGCGTCGAGCCTCATCGGCATCTTGGGCGTGCGCTTGTTGCGCCTCAACTGCGAGGATTGCAAGGCCGTGTAC
>SIAW01000128.1 GCA_009695465.1 Pedosphaera sp. | reverse complement strand
CGATCGGCAAGGACAAATCCGGCCTGCGCGTCGTCATCGTGCGCGACGACGGCCTCGAGCACCGCTACTACGCTCTCGAAGAAATTCCCGCCCGCATCGACCTCGCCCGCCCCGCCGTCCCGGCGAAATGATAAACTCCAACGTGACCACACCCTCGCTCCCGGCCGCCCCGATTCAACTGGCTCCTGTTTCTCAACAGCCTGCTGCCCCCCGCGCTCCTGACCTGTCTGGCCGTCCTCATCGACGACCGTGCCAACGGTCCCGGGCCGGTCATCGGCATCATGGGCATGGGCGGCGTGCTCGGAGGCATCAGCTGTGGAATCATTCTCGGCCGGCGCCTGGGTCGCACCACCGGTTTAAAAATTCTGTTCGGAATGATTTTCGCCGCCGTATGCGGTGCCGTCAGCATCGCCCTCGCCACGTTCGGCTGCCTGGCCAGCGGCTACAATCTGAACATCACTGATTCGCGGCGCAAAAAACGGGTGGGGGCCAGATCTGCTCCTCGCTGAAGCGCGGCTGTGTCGTCCTCGACCAACCGCAGCAGGTCGCAAGTGCTGCGGCTGGTCTGCGACACAGCCGCGCTCCTTGCAAATTAAGCCACCACAAAAAACCGTGCTCGACAGCCGAAACGGCTGGTCGCTAGTCTGCTTTCACCAGTCCTGAAAAAAAGCAGTCGTCCTTGAACCGCCCCGCACCAATTCAATTTCCCCGCCACCCCATGCCTGACTCCTCCTCGAATCCCTTCTCTCTCGCCGGTCGCGTGGCCCTCGTTACCGGCAGCAGCACCGGCCTGGGCAAGGTCATGGCCATCGCTCTCGGCCAGGCCGGGGCCAAGGTCGCCTTGAACTACGCCCACAACACCGCCCGCGCCGAACAGTCCTTCGCCGAGTTCCAGGCCCGCGGTCTCACCGGCGCCCTCTTCCAGGCCGACGTGACCAGCGAGACGGACGTGGCCCGGATGCACGGCGAAATTTTCAAACAGCTCGGCCCCGTGGACATCATCGTCATCAACGCCACCTGCGACCAACCGCAGAAGCCGATCGAGGATTACGACTGGGCCTTCTACCAGCGGATGCTGGATTTTTTCATCAAGAGCCCCTTCCTCCTTACCCGCGCCTGCCTGCCCCACATGAAGGCGCAGCGCTGGGGCCGCATCATCAACATTGGCTCCGAGGTCTTTGCGCGCGGCGTGCCGAACTTCACCGCCTACGTCGCGGCCAAGGGCGGGCAAAATGGTTTTCATCGCAGCCTCGCCGGCGAACTCGCGCCTCATGGGATCACCGTGAACATGATTGCCCCGGGCTGGATTCCCGTGGAACGCCACGAGAAGGACCCGCAGGAACTCAAGGACGGCTATCGCGCGCTCATCCCGGTCAACCGCTGGGGCGTCCCAACCGACCTTGACGGATCAGTCGTCTTTCTCGCCAGCGAAGCCTCGTCCTTCATCACCGGCCAGACGCTCCACGTGAACGGGGGCTTGACGGTCTGCTAGTTTCCGCATTTCCTAACCCCACATCACTATGAAAAAACTGCTCAACCTGTCCGTCCTCGCCGTGCTCCTGGTCGGCCTCACCTCCTGCAAAGACAAAGCCGCGACCGGTCCCGGCGGCAAGTCCGGCAAGAAACAAAAAATTGCCTATGTGACCAACGGCGTCGATCCGTTCTGGGATCTCTGCGCGGGCGGCGTGCGCCAGGCGGAGAAGGCCCTGGGCATCGAGTGTGAAGTCCACATGCCCAACAAAGGGTTAGTGGATCAGAAGCGTATTCTGGAAACACTGCTGGCCAAGGGTATCGCTGGCATCGCGGTCAGCCCGATTGATGCGGACGGCCAGACGGCCGACCTAAACGAAGCTGCCAAGCAGACCAAGCTTATCACGCAGGACGCCGACGCGCCCAAGAGCGCGCGCCTCTGCTACATCGGCACCGACAACTACAAGGCGGGCCGCGCCGTTGGCAAGTTGGTGAAGGAAGCCCTGCCACAAGGTGGCGAGGTTATGATCTTCGTGGGGCGTTTGGAACAGCTCAATGCGCGCCAGCGGCGGCAGGGCACGATTGACGAACTTCTCGACCGCCCCATGCAGGCCACCACCGATGTGAAATTCGATCCCGTCGCCGGCGCGATCAAGGGAGAAAAATTCACGGTGCTCGACACTCGCACCGATGATTTCGACAAGGCCCGCGCCAAGTCCAACGCCGAGGACGCCATGACCAAGCACGCGAACCTGGCTTGCATGGTCGGGCTTTTCGCCTACAACCCACCGGCCTGTCTGGACGCGGTGAAAGAGGCCGGCAAGCTGGGCAAAATCAAGATCATCGGTTTTGATGAACAGGACGCGGCCTTGCAGGGCATCAAGGATGGCACGGTGCATGGTACCATCAGCCAGCAGCCTTGGAAATATGGCTACGAGTCGGTGCGCATGTTGAAGCAGATCCTCGACGGCGATACCAAGGCTGTCCCGGAAAACAAATTTTTCGAGATTCCGTTTCTGATCGTGACCAAGGCCAACATTGACGAGTTCTGGGCTGAGAAGAAAAAAATGGAGGCACTGGGCAAACAGCCGTGACACACTTGGCTCAGGCAGCTCCGCCCCCGCTCTTGGAAGCCCGGCTGTTGAGCAAACAGTTCCCCGGCGTACGCGCACTGCGCGGCGTCAGTCTCACTCTCCAACGTGGTGAAGTGCTCGCGGTGATCGGCGAGAACGGTGCGGGCAAGAGCACTTTGATGAAGATTCTCGCGGGCGTGCAATTGCCTGATGCCGGCGAGATCCTCGTGGATGGCCGGCCCGTCCGCATCGCCGGTGTCCGGGCAGCGCAACAGCTGGGTGTCGCCCTGATCCATCAGGAATTGAACCTCGCGGACAATCTGGATATTGGTGCGAATCTTTTTCTGGGCCGCGAACCACGCCGGTGCGGTTTCATCGACCGTTCCAGGATCAACACGGAGGCGCGCACCCACTTGCAGCGCGTGGGACTGGACCTTCCGCCCGACACCATCGTGGGCACATTGTCCATCGGCCGGCAGCAATTGGTGGAGATCGCCAAGGCGCTGTCCAGTCAAGCGCGCGTGCTGATCATGGACGAGCCGTCGAGTAGCTTGTCCCAGCACGAGACCGAAATACTTTTCCGCGTCGTGCGCGATCTCCGCACGCAAGGCATCAGTGTCATCTACATATCCCACCGGCTTGGCGAAGTAACGGCGTTGGCGGATCGCGTGGTGGTACTGCGCGATGGCGAAATTGCCGGCGAACTGGTGCGCGAAGAAATTCAACACGACGCCATGGTGCGCTTGATGGTGGGGCGCGATCTCTCGCAGTTTTATCAGCGCCAGCCCCGGCCGCACGGCGAACTGGTGCTGGAGGTGGACCACCTGCGGACCCCGGCGCATCCCCGGCGCGATATCTCTTTTCAAGTCCGCGCGGGCGAGATCGTCGGCGTCGCAGGATTGGTGGGCGCGGGACGCACGGAGTTGTTGCAGACGTTGTTTGGCGTTACGCCCGCCGTCGGCGGCGGAATGCGGGTGCGCGGCCAGTCACTTCGGCCGCGCAGTCCGCAGGCGGCCATCGCCGCCGGCATGGCGCTGGTGCCGGAAGATCGCAAGCAGCACGGACTGATCCTCGCCATGTCCGTGCGCGAAAACGCCAGTCTGCCCAGCCTGCGCCGCGATCACCGCCATGGCTTTCTCAACCGCATCGCCGAGCAGACCGTCGCCCGAAACACGGTCGAGAAGCTTGGGGTTAAGACGCCGGGATTGGAGCAGACGGTGCTACTCCTTTCCGGCGGCAACCAGCAGAAGATCGTGCTGGGCAAGTGGCTGGCGCTCAAACCACACCTGTTGTTGCTGGACGAGCCGACGCGCGGCATCGACATCGGCGCCAAACGCGAGATCTACCGTCTCATGGATCAACTCGCCGCCGATGGCGTGGCTGTGCTCTTTGTCTCCAGCGAAATGGAGGAGGTGCTTGGCATGTCCGATCGCGTGCTGGTGATGCACGAGGGCCGACTCGCTGGCGAACTGACCCGCGAGCAACTTAGTGAAGAGGCCGTCATGCATCTGGCCACGGGCACCATCGCATCGCATAATTGATTGAGCGCATGAAAAAGAACAACCTCGGCATCCTTGGCCTCTTCCTCGCCATCTTCATCTTCACCGCGCTGCAGAACGACTCCTTCCTCGGAGCCGGCAACATGCAGAACCTCATCAAGTGGTCTAGCCTCTACGCGATCATCGGGCTGGCCGTGGCCTTCGTGGTCATCACCGGCGGCATTGATCTTTCCATCGGATCGGTCATCGGCCTGGTGGCCTCGGTGCTGGCGCTGATGATGGGCAAAGGCATTAATCCCGCTGCCTGCCTGGTGGTGGTGGTGGTGCTTTCGGCGGGCATCGGCCTGCTGCACGGACTGCTCATCACCAAGGTCAAGCTCCAGCCCTTCGTGGTGACACTGTGCGGGCTGCTATTCTATCGCGGTCTGGCGCGCTACCTCACCGACAATCAAAGCATGGGTTTCCAAGGCCACGATGCGCTCGATAATTTTTTCAGCGGCAAAATGCCGATCGGCTCTAACTTCTTTCTGCCCGCGCCGTTCTTCTTTCTCGTGTTGGTGGCGGTGCTGGCGACAGTCTTTCTCAATCGTACCGTTTGGGGCCGCTACCTTTTCGCCCTGGGCAACAACGAAAATGCGGCGCGTTACAGCGGGATCAACACCGACCACCTCAAGATTCTCGCCTACGTGGTCTGCTCCACGCTGACGGGACTGGCGGGAGTGCTCTTCGCCTTTGAACTGAATTCCGTGCAACCCGCTTCAACGGGCGAATTCTACGAACTCTACGCCATCGCGGCGGCGGTGCTGGGCGGCTGCAGCTTGCGCGGCGGCACAGGCTCTGTTCTTGGCCTCATCATCGCGGCGGCGGTCATTCGCCTGCTCTACAATTCCATCAACATGCTGGGCATCTCCACGCACTTGGAATATGCCATCATCGGTGCGGTGATTCTCGCCGGCGTGATCGCGGATGAACTGGTGAAGCGCTACGCCGTAAAGCGTCGTGCGGCCAAGGCGCTCGCCGAAGAAGCCGCCCGGCGGTAAGCCGGAGGTTCTCCAATTCCGGAGACAAAACATTTGTCGCCGTCCCCCATCGGCGTAAAGTCATTGGAAATGATCCCGGCACACAAACAGCCCCTCCACGTTCCAACACTCTTGCACGCCATCGCCTGCGCGCTGCTTCTCGGCGCGTTCCCGCTGGTCGCAGCCGCGGCGGACTACGCCATCGTCGTCTCCGCAAAGACCGACGCCGATCCAAAATGGCATGCAGTCGTCGAGGCGCTGCGTGTTCAGCATCACGCCAGCGTC